>JAITWU010000236.1 GCA_031285115.1 Azonexus sp.
TCGACCGGATTTTTTTCGCCGCCCTGATAGCCGGTGACGACGCGGGCCGGGACATCCGCCGCCCGCATGAGGACGACGAAAGCGGCGGCATAGTGCTCGCAAAAGCCGCGCCGGGTGGTCAAGAGAAAATCATCGACGCTGTTTTCACCGAGCAGCGGCGGTTGCAGGGTGTAGAAAAATTCCTTGGCGAACAGGTCGAGCGCCTTTTTGACCAGGGCTTCCGGCTCGTTGCCTTCGTCCCGCCAGCGGCGGGCGAGTTCGATGGCGCGCGGATTGCTGGCGGACGGCAGGGCGCGGTTGCGTTGCAGCACCGGCGCTCTTTCATCGACATTGAAACGGTAATCGAGCACGGAACTGAAGCGGAAACGCTGGCGGTCAGTCACCGGCTGGCGGCTGTTGGCGGTCAGCGCGCCGCCGAGGAAGACCTCCTCCGGTAATTCGCTGGGCGCATCGAGCGCCAGCAGCCAGCGTTGACTGTGGCCTTCGAGCGTCATCCGGTAGCTGATTGGCTGGCTCATGAAGCTCAGTTGGGGGCGCGGCCCCCGGCCTGAAAATGTCTCGGGCCGGGGATGCCAGGTTTGACCGTCGAAATTTTCCAGCACCGGGCCGCGCCAATAGAGGCGGCCTGGCGGCGGCGGTTCATTGTCGAACAAGACGCGGAAGGCGATTTCGCCGCTCAGGGCGAGGTTGGCGATACTGCCCGGCGTCATCGTTTCCGACAGTCCGGTGCGCCCGGCGTGGGCATCGCGCGGCAAACCCCAGAGCGGGCCGGGAATGCGCGGGAACAGGAGAAACAAGGCCAGCATCAGGGGCAGCGCCTGCGCCGAGAGGACGGCGGCGTGGCGCAGCGTGCCGCGCAAGGTCGCCGCCGCGCCGCCGTGGATGCGGATCAGCGTCGCCGTGATCGACCACAGGGCGGCCAGCAGCCACAGGCCGGTCATGATGCTTTGTGAATAAAAATAATGGGTGAGCAGCAAAAAATAGCAGAGGATGACGACCACCAGCGCATCGCGTCGGCTCTTCAATTCAAGCAGTTTGAGGCCCATCAGCATGACCAGCGCGGCGACCCCGGCATCGCGCCCGAACAGGGTGCGGAATTCATACAGCACCGCCGCGCAGCCGCCCAAAACGATGAGCATCAACAGCCAGCGCCGGGGCAGGCGCAAATCGCGCCGCCATAACCAGCCCGCCCAGGCAAAAAGCAGGCAGGCCAAGGCGCTCAACCACAGGGGCAGATGGGCGAAATGCGGCAGCACGGCGGCGGCGGCGGCCAGCAGCAGCCAGGGTGTGGCCTGATGATCGAGAGCGGCGGCGGCGGGCGTGCTCATAAATCAGCCAGCGCTAGCGTTTCGAGGCAGCGGCGGCGGTGTTCCCCGCCCGCGCCAAGGGGGATGCCGCCGCCCGGCAGCAAGAGGGCGTAACGGGCGCCCAGGGCGTCCGCCGCCAGCACCCAGCCGGTCAGGATCGACAAACGGCTTTCAGGCGGCAGGGCGGGGTCGGTCAAGGCCCAATCAAGCCGCAACTCAAGCTCGGCGCCGCCCGCGAACTGTTTGACCTGCAACGGCTGGGCCGGAGCGCGGGCGCTCGCTTTCCAGGCGACATGGCGCGGCGAATCGGCGGGCTGGCGCGGGCGGAAACCGGCAAAATCCTCATCCCCGCCCGCGCTGCCGTATTCGCCGCCGCGCAGGGTGGACGACGCAGGCGGCAGCGGCGAATCGAGCGGTGCGGGGTAAACGAGGCAGCGCATTTCCGGCTGCAAATAACTCCAGGCGCGAAAAAAGCCGAGCGGATAGCGCGTCCACAACCGCACCCGTGGCAAAACCAGCCAGCCGCGCTGACGGGCGGGCAGCGGCAGGCTGGCGAGCGCCGTTGCGCTGGGGGCAATGTCGACGCGGGTTGGTTCGGCGGCGGCCCCGCGTTGAAATATGCCCTTCCCCCTTGATCGGGGCGCGGGGGGCGAGATCACCTCCAGCTCCAGCGCCAGACGCGGCTCATTACGGTCATTGCCCAGTCGCAGCGGAAAATGCGCCGTTTCCCCGGCAAACACCGGCTCGCAGCGGCCCGGCGTAATGACGAGGCCATGCAGGTTGCGGAAGGTATGCACCATGCCATTGATCCCGATCCCGGCGAGCAGAAAAACCAGCGCATGACCCAAAGCCAGCGTGTAATTGATGGCGCCGATCAACATGACGACCAGCGCCACGGCAAACAGCAACCCGGCCCGCGTCGGCAGAATGAACACCCGCCGCTGCCCCAGCCGGGTCGACGCCGCGCCATCGCTTTGCCAGCGGAACAGGCGCTGGCGGAGGGCAGCGAGGAGGGTCATGGCCAAAGCGCCTCGCGCACAAAGCATCTGTCGAAAAACCCCCGGCGCTCCCGCATCGGAACGTTTTGCTCCCCGTTTTTCTCCCCTCTCCCCTTGCGGGAGAGGGGCTGGGGGAGAGGGGGAAAGGGCCGCAGCAAGCCTCCCGGCGCGCGCTTCACGCTCATAGCTCTTTCCGCAAGGAGAGAAGGGGGCATCGGGCAGCTATCCGGCATGAGCCTCATCCGATGACCTTGCAACCAGACCCGCTCACGGAATCGCCACCGCACGGATCAAGCCAGCAATATCCTCAGCCGAAGCGTAGCCGCTGCCTTGCAGCGAACGCAGGCGGTGGCGGGCGATGGCCGGGAACACCGCCTGCGCGTCATCGGGCAAGACCATGTCGCGCCCGGCGAGCCAGGCCCAGGCGCGGGCG
>JAITWU010000241.1 GCA_031285115.1 Azonexus sp.
ATCGACTGGCAAACGGTCAAGGAGATCCATGACCATTGGCAATACAGCCAGTCGGGGATGGGGCCGGGACTGAGCATCGTCGTCGCCATCGTCGTGGCGGCGCTGACTTATGGGGCGGCGAGCGCCGCCGTAGGCACTGCTGCGAGCGCGACAGCCGGGTCAGGTACTGCCATGGCTGCGGCTGGCACGTCGGCGACAGGAACGGCAGTTGGCGCCGGGTGGGCCAATGCCGCGTTTTCCGCTGGTCTTAGCTCCATGGCGGCTACCGCGACCATTAGCGCCATCAACAACAAGGGGAATCTCGGCGCTGTTCTCAAGGATACGTTCTCGGAGGATGCGCTCACGAACTACGCTGGCGCTGCGGTGATCGGAGGAGTCGGGGCTTATACCGATATGTGGGGCAGGACGATGACCGCCAACGGCAACAAGCTCTTGGTCAGCCTGTCCGAGCGCGCCGGAGCCTATACATTGAATACGATCATCAAAGGTGTGGTGACTGGGGCTAATAGTTCAGATGACTGGGCAACCGTTGCTGCTATCGGACTGGCAGGAGAGTTTTATCAGTATTGGGTGGGCAGGGAACCAGATGTCAAACCGGGGGTGGATCGGGCAGAGGGGTCAGTTTTCAATCCTGTTGATGGGAATCATGTGCCAACGGAAATAATCAATGGTGTTGTGCGTGAGGGGAAGAATATAGGATTGAATCAACTATGCGACTCTATCTTGGCGATATGCCAAGGCACGCCGATAAGTAATGCCCTAAACCAGATTCCCGGCTTCAACTCCTTTGCCACACTCCATGACACATGGATGAATTGGGCTGAATCAAATGGAATCGATAACGTATATACAAATATAGGAAGTATGCCACCCGCCTTGTTAATAAACTACGGTGGATTTATAGACAAGTATTACTATATAAAACCCGTGATTAACGAGGCAAAAAAGTGAAACCAATAACTATTTTAGCACTTTTTATTTTGGTTGTCGCTTTCTCCGGATGCTTTCCGCATCAAGTGTGGAAATCTGCCACAGATAAATATATTGGCACAAAATTCAACCCGGCATCAGCAAGAAACCTGGAAACAAGAAACCTGTATACTAAATCTTACAATTACACTAAAGAGGGGGTGTTTTATTATCAGGTAGTCCAGGAGCCACCCAATCTTCGTTACTACATCAAATGGAGTTGGAAATGCAGGTATTCACTCCTTGTTGCCCCTGACGGAACAATACTGTCTTGGCAATATGAAGATGTGAAAGAACCTTCTGACTGCTATTCTATATAAAAGTGATTTTGAAACCCGTAGATAATCGCCCGGGATGCAACAAGCAGTAGACAAGACAGCTAAATGAAAAAAATTGCGACACTGTTGATTGGAGTTATCTTCTTTTCCGGATGCTCTACGCACCAAGCATGGGTAAACGGAAAAAATATAATGGTTGGAACTTCATTTGATCCGGCAGATGACAATAAGGCCTATTGGCATTATTACAGAGACAAAAAAAGAGGAAATTTATTCTACTATAAAGTAGAGCAGGAGCCGCCTAATGTTCGCTATTACATAAACTGGACCGGAGCGGACAGGTGTAGATATTCCCTCCTCGTTTCTCCCGGCGGGATTATATTGTCATGGCGCTACGAAGATGCAAAAGACCCATGGTGGGATTGCAATGCTTCGTAAGATCGAGAGGACCAAGGTAGCTGTCGGGGAACTTCTGATCAATCCAAAATACAGTTGTGTTGTTATTTTCTAAACCATTGACATGAGAAATGAAAAAAGCTATCTTGTTACTGATTGGAGTAATCGGCCTTTCCGGATGCTTTCCACATCAAGTGTGGAAAGATGCTAACGACAAATATGTCGGCACAAAATTCGACCCCGCATCAGCAAGAAACTCAGAAACAAGAGATCTGTATACTCAATCTTACAATTACACTAAAGAGGGAGTGTTTTATTATCAGGTAGTCCAGGAGCCGCCCAATCTTCGTTACTACATCAAATGGAGTTGGAAATGCAGGTATTCACTCCTTGTTGCCCCTGACGGAACAATACTGTCTTGGCGATATGAAGATGTGAGAGAACCTTCTGACTGCTATGCTATATAATAGTAATTTTGAAACCCGTAACTAATCGTCCGGGATGTGGCATCTAAGCGTCGCCATTGCTCATCCATTAAATTTTCAATATTTCCCGTTCCCGGCATGGATAACGCCAACTTCACTGTCAATCTCACCGATCACTTCCTCATCGCCATGCCGGCGCTGCAAGACCCCTATTTTGCTCATACCCTGGTCTATATCTGCGAGCACAACGAAAACGGGGCGCTGGGGATCATCGTCAACCGGCCCATCGACCTCAACCTGACCGATCTGCTGGCGAAAATCGACCTCAAGCTGGAGCAGGGCGAACTCGGTCGGCTGCCCGTTTATTTCGGCGGCCCGGTGCAGCTCGATCGCGGTCTGGTGTTGCATCGGCCACACGGCGGCTGGCAGTCGACGTTGACGGTCAATGAGGAAATCGGCCTGACCAGTTCGCGTGACGTGCTCGCCGCCGTCGCCGCAACCGGGCAACCGGCGGAAATTCTCGTCACCCTCGGCTATTCCGGCTGGGGTGCCGGGCAACTCGAAAATGAACTGGCGCAAAATTCATGGCTGACCGTCCCGGCCACCGCCGCCATTCTCTTCGACCTGCCGCCCGAGGAGCGCCTGCCTGCGGCGATGCAGCATCTCGGGATCAACTTCACCCAGCTTTCCGATGTCGCCGGACATGCCTGAGGGCACCGTTTTAGCCTTCGATTTCGGCCTTAAACGCATCGGCGTCGCCACCGGAGAGCGCCTCATCGGCAGCGCCCATCCGCTGATGGTTATCGCAGCCGAATCGAATGAGGAGCGGCTGGCCGCCATCAGCCGCCTGATTGCCGAATGGCAGCCGAGTCTGCTGGTCGTCGGTCTGCCCGTCCATGTTGACGGCACGGCGCACGAAACCACCCAACTGGCGATCAAATTCGGCGAACGTCTGCAAAAACGCTTTCAACTCCCGCTCTCTTACGCCGATGAGCGCCTCACCTCGCGCGACGCTGAGGCGCGTCTGCGCGAAACCGGCCGCAACAGCCGCGCCGCCAAGCCCTTGCTCGATGCCGTGGCGGCGCAATTGATTCTCGAAACCTGGTTTGAAAGTCCCGCCCATGTCATCCCCGCTCCTGCCCAATTCCCCGCCTGATTTTCCGTCCGATTTTCCGCCCAACCCCTTGCCTGATGCCGAGGCCCAGTGCCGCCAACTGGCTGAACTTTTGCGCCCGCAACTTTGCCGCCAGCCGGTGCTGGTCGGCATTTACAGCGGCGGGGCCTGGATTGCCGGGCGTTTGCGCCAGTTGCTCGGCCTTGAAGAAGAAATCGGCCTCATCGACGTTTCCTTCTACCGCGATGATTTTTCCGAAAAAGGTCTGCATCCGCAGGTCAAACCGACCGTCATTCCCTTTGATGTCGAGGGCCGTCACATCATTCTCGTCGACGACGTGCTCTACACTGGCCGGACGACGCGGGCGGCGATCAACGAGTTGTTCGATTACGGGCGACCGGCTTCGGTCGAACTCGCCGTGTTGGCCGACCGGGGCGGACGCGAACTGCCGGTGGCGGCGACCTGCTGCGTCTGGAACGTGGCGCTGGCCGCTGGGCAAAACCTCGTTCTCGCCAAGGATGAAAAAGAACGCCTGACCTGGAGGCTGGAACATGATTAATCCACAGTTGAACCAGGATGGCGAACTCTGCCACCTGCTTTCCATCGAGGGCCTGCCGCCGCGCATCCTGACGCAGATTCTCGACACCGCCGCGTCCTTCATGGAAGTCTCGCAGCGCGACGTGAAAAAGGTGCCGCTACTCCGCGGCAAAAGCGTTTTCAACCTGTTTTTCGAGAACTCGACGCGCACTCGCACCACCTTCGAGATTGCCGCCAAGCGCCTCTCGGCGGATGTCATCAACCTCGACATCAACAAATCCTCGACCGCCAAGGGCGAGACGCTGCTCGACACCATCGACAATCTCTGCGCCATGCACGCCAATCTCTTTGTCGTGCGCCACGCCGCCAGCGGCGCGCCCTATCTGATCGCCGAGCACCTCTCCCGCATTGGCCGCAATGACGTGCATGTGGTCAATGCTGGTGACGGGCGGCACGCCCACCCGACGCAGGGCCTGCTCGACATGTACACCATCCGCCACTACAAAAAGGATTTCACCCGATTGCGCGTCGCCATCGTCGGCGACATCCTGCATTCGCGCGTCGCCCGCTCCGACATCCACGCCCTGACCTCGCTCGGCGTCCCCGAAGTCCGCGCCATCGGCCCGGAAACCTTGTTGCCCAAGCATCTCGACAAACTCGGCGTGCATGTTTTCCACGACATGAACGAAGGCTTGAAAGACTGCGACGTGATCATCATGTTGCGCCTGCAAAACGAACGCATGAACGGCGCGCTGCTGCCTTCGGCGGGCGAATATTTCCGCCATTTCGGCCTGACGCCGCAAAAACTCGCGCTCGCCAAAGCCGACGCCATCGTCATGCACCCGGGGCCGATGAACCGCGGCGTCGAAATCCACTCGGCGGTGGCCGACGGCCCGCAAGCCGTGATCCTGCCCCAGGTCACCTTCGGCATCGCCGTGCGGATGGCGGTGATGAGCATTGTTGCAGGAAATTGACATGAATCTCGAAATCAAAAATGGCCGGGTCATTGATCCGCAGCATCACACCGACCGCGTCGCTTCCCTGTTCATCAGCGGTGGTCGCATCGCCGCGCAGGGCCTTGCGCCAGCGGGCTTCGTCGCCGACCGCGTCATCGACGTGAGCGGCGCCGTCGTCTGCCCCGGCTTGATCGACCTGGGGGCGCGGCTCAACAGCATCGAGGCCGAACTGGCGGCGGCGGTGGCCGGGGGCGTGACCTCGGTCGTGGTGCCGCCGGACGCCGATCCGCCGCTCGATGAGCCGGAACTCGCTGATCGGCTGGTGCATCGCGGGGCCGAAATCGGCAAGGCGCGGGTCTTGCCGCTGGGCGCGTTGACGCTCGGTCTCAAGGGCGAGCGTCTGGCCGAACTCGCCGGTCTCAAAAAAGCCGGTTGCGTCGCTTTTTCGCAGGCGACCCAGCCGGTGGTCGATACCGAGGCGCTATTGCGGGCGATGGAATATGCCGCTTCCTTCGGTTTTGCCGTGTGGTTGCAGCCGCAGGATTACTGGCTGTCGCGCAACGGCATCGCGCATGAGGGCGAAGTCGCCAACCGCCTGGGATTGGCTGGCATTCCGGTTGCCGCCGAAACCATCGCCATTGCCACCATCCTCCAGTTGGCGCGCGACACCGGCTGCCGCGTGCATCTGACCCGGCTCTCGGCGGCGGCGGGCGTGGCGCTGGTGGCCGAAGCCAAGGCCGAAGGCTTGCCGGTGACCTGCGATGTCAGCGTCCATCACCTTCTGCTGACTGAAAACGACATCGGTTTTTTCAACCCGCACGCCCGTTTCGCCCCGCCGCTGCGCAGCCAGCGCGACCGGCAAGCCTTGTCGGACGCTGCCGCCAACGGACTGGCGGCGATCTGCTCCGACCACACGCCACTCGGCGCCGACGACAAACTGCTGCCCTTCGGCGAAGCCAAACCGGGCGCCACCGGCCTCGAAACGCTGCTGCCGCTGACCTTGAAATGGGCGGCGGCAGCCAACCTCGATCTGCCGCAAGCGCTGGCCCGCATCACCACCGCGCCAGCAGCCATTCTCGGCTTGCCACTGGCGGGCCTTGCGCCAGGCGCGGTTGCCGACATTTGCATCTTCGACCCCGCCGCCGAGTGGCAAGTCAATGCTGATAATTTACGCAGTCGGGGCAAAAATTCACCCTGGCTTGGTCATATGTTGACCGGCAAGATACGGGCAACGCTGGTCGATGGTCGCGTGGTGTTTGCCGAGCGGGATTCTTGAAATCCTGCCTGTGGATTTGAGCCACTATATTTATTTATAATGCGCAAGCTGCCTGCTGCTCCGGCGGCGCAATTTCTTCTTGCAATGTGGCACTACCTGTTACTGGAGGAATTTCATGAAACGCATTTTGTCGGGTATCGCGCTGTTTCTCGCTGGCATCGGTCTGGCGATGGCGGCAGTCAATATCAACACGGCCACGGTCGATGAACTCGATGCCGTCAAGGGCATCGGCCCGAGCAAGGCCAAAGCGATTGTCGAATACCGCGAGAAGCACGGGAAGTTCAAATCGGTTGACGATTTGAAGGGCGTCAAGGGCTTTGGCGACAAGAGCGTTGCCAAGCTGCGTGGCGAACTGTCGGTTAGCGATGAGGCGGCGGCCACGAAGAAAAAATAGCGGCGGCAGCCAGGTTTCTCAAGGCGGGGGCGTTTTCGGGCGCTCCCGCTTTTTTATTCCATTGCCAGGCGCGCCACCACGTCCACCGTACAACCGCTGACCGCCACTACCTTGCGCCGCGATGTTTGTCCGCTTTTGAGGACGACGGCGGCGCGAGGGCAGCCGAGGCGCTCGGCAATGAAGGCAAGCAGGGCGGCGTTGGCTTTGCCGTCGACGGGCGGCGCGGCGAGGCGGATTTTGAGAGCGTCGCCATACAATCCGGCGCATTCGGTCTTGCGCGCGCCGGGCTGGATGTGCAGGGTCAGCGTTATTTCACCGTCGCTACCTTGGCGAAACCAGTCGCTCACAGGTAAATCAGGATGACTTGCAGCAACAGAATGAGCACCAGCGGCGACAGGTCGATACCGGAAAGAGGCGGCAGCAGACGGCGGATCGGGGTGAGCAGGGGTCGGGTCAGTTGGTTGGTCAGCGGCGCAATCGGCGAATAGGGGTTAATCCACGACAACACCGCTTGCAGGATGAGAACCCCCATCAAGACATAGATGGCCAGGCGCAGCACTCCGCGCACGGCCAATGACAGGATCGCCAGAACGGCATCGCCACCCGGCGCAACACCGGTCATGGCGACAACCATCAGCCCGGCCAGCAGCCCTTGCAGCGCCAGCGCAGCGACCAGGCTGGCCCAGTCGATGCCGCCGAGGCCGGGGATGACCCGGCGCAGCGGTTTGACAGCCCAATTGGTCAGTCTGACGACAAAATCGCCAACCTGCCCGGCAAAGGAGGCGCGGGTCAATTGCATCAGGAAACGCAGCAAAAACAGGATCGTGAAAAAACCGGCAACGGCGTCGATCAGGAAAAAAATCGCTCGCATCAGGCATTGCTCCCGAGTTGTTCGCCCAGTTCCCGGCTGCGTACTGCGGCTGCCTTGACGCCAGCAATGACGCCTTCCTTGACGCCAGCATCCAGCATCACCCGCAACGCGGCTTCCGTGGTGCCGCCTTTGGAAGTCACCCGGGCGCGTAGCGTAGCGGCAGACTCGGTCGACCGGGCGGCTTGGGCAGCGGCGCCAGCAACCGTTTCAATCGCCAGTTGACGGCCCTGCTCGGGTGTAAAGCCAAGCTCCGCCGCTGCCTGCTGCAACGCCTCGATCAGCAGAAAAACATAGGCCGGGCCACTGCCGGAGAGCGCGGTTACGCCATCCATCTGCCTTTCTTCATCAACCCACAGCGTATCGCCGACCGCCGCCAGAGCCTGATCGGCGACGGCGCGGCTGGCCAGGTCGACCTCCGGCAAGGCGCACAGGCCGGTCATGCTGGCGCCGATCAAGGCAGGTGTGTTCGGCATACAGCGGACGATGCGCCGATGACCGCCAAGAAAACGGGAGAGGGTGGCGAGATCGAGACCGGCAGCGATGCTGATGACCAGCGCCGAGCCGAGTTTGCCGTTGAGCGGCGCGCAGGCTTCGCGCATCTGCTGCGGCTTGACGGCCAGCAACAACAAATCGCCGATGCAGGCAAGGTCAGCCACTGAATTGACACAAACGATGTCGTCGTACATCGCTTGCAGACGCTCGCGGGCGCTGCTGCCGGGTTCGACCACGGTGATCCCGGCAGCGGCAAAACCATTGCGCAACATGCCGCCGATCAAGGCGCTGGCCATGTTGCCGCCACCGATAAAAGTGATTTTCATGGGGTTCTTTCTCCAAAAATCGCCGTGCCGACGCGGACAATGGTTGCGCCTTCAGCGACTGCCGCTTCGAGGTCATCGGACATGCCCATCGACAGCGTGTCGAGTTCAAATCCGGCAGTTTGCCGCAGATCTTCCCGCAACTGGCGCAAACGGCCAAAAGCGGCGCGTTGGGCGGCTACATTGTCCGTTGGCTGTGGAATAGTCATCAGGCCGCGCAAAGAGAGATTGGGCTGCGCCACGACGGCCCGGCACAGCGCCAGCGCCTCCTCCGGGCGGCAGCCGCTCTTGCTCGCCTCATTGGAAACATTGACCTGGACGCAAACCTGCAACGGCGGCAGCCCCGCCGGACGCTGGGCGGAGAGGCGTTCGGCGAGTTTGGCGCGGTCAATGGAATGCACCCAGGCGAAATGCTCGGCCACGGCGCGGGTTTTGTTGCTCTGCAAGGGGCCGATGAAGTGCCATTCAAGGCCAAGACCGCGCGTGGAGGTCATCTTGGTCAGGGCTTCCTGGGCGTAACTTTCGCCGAAAACCCGCTGACCGGCGGCGGCGGCGGCCAGCACGCCATCTGTCGGCCAGGTTTTGCTTACCGCCAGCAGACCGACGCTTTCCGGCGCACGTCCAGCCAGCCGACAAGCGTTGGCAATACGGGCGAGAACAGCTTGCAGGTTGCTGGCGATTACGCTCATAATCCTTTGATCATTTCCGACAGACTTCCAGTATACACGCGCAATACGTGACCAACTTGCGCCCCAAGGACGATCCGCATGGACATCACCGAACTCTTGGCTTTCAGCGTCAAGAACAAAGCTTCCGACCTTCACCTTTCGTCCGGACTGCCGCCGATGATCCGGGTGCATGGCGATGTTCGCCGCATCAACCTGCCGGCAATGGCGCACAAGGATGTGCACAGCATGGTGTACGACATCATGAGCGACGCCCAGCGCAAGACGTATGAAGAAACGCTGGAGTGCGATTTCTCTTTTGAAATTCCCAACCTCGCCCGTTTCCGGGTCAATGCCTACAACCAGCAGCGCGGCGCTGGCGCTGTTTTCCGCACCATTCCATCAAAGGTGCTGACGCTCGAAGAGTTGAACTGCCCGAAGATTTTCAAGGACATCTCGGAATATCCGCGCGGCATCGTGCTGGTTACCGGGCCGACTGGCTCCGGCAAATCAACGACGCTGGCGGCGATGGTGAACCATGTAAACGAAAACACTTACGGTCATATTCTGACGGTTGAAGACCCGATCGAATTTGTCCATGAGTCGAAAAAATGCCTCATCAACCAGCGCGAAGTCGGGCCGCACACGCTGTCCTTCGCCAATGCCCTGCGCTCGGCGCTGCGCGAAGACCCGGACGTGATCCTGGTCGGCGAAATGCGCGACCTCGAAACCATCCGCCTCGCACTGACGGCGGCGGAGACCGGTCACCTGGTCTTCGGCACCCTGCATACCTCGTCTGCGGCGAAGACCATCGACCGCGTGGTGGACGTTTTTCCGGCGGCGGAAAAGGACATGGTTCGCGCCATGCTGTCGGAATCGCTGCGCGCCGTGATTTCGCAGACGCTCCTCAAAACCAAGGACGGCAGTGGCCGCGTCGCCGCGCATGAGATCATGATCGGCACCCCGGCCATCCGCAACCTGATCCGCGAAAACAAGGTGGCGCAAATGTACTCGTCGATCCAGACTGGCCAGAATGTCGGGATGCAGACGCTCGATCAGAACCTGATCGAGATGGTTCGGCGCAATGTCGTATCGGCTGCCGAAGCCCGCAACAAAGCGGCCAACAAGGACGCCATCCCGGCCTGATCCGGGATCGCCAACAACCAGGGGGAATCGCATGGAACGCGATCAGGCAATGAAATTCATGCACGATCTCTTGCGCCTGATGGCGCAGAAGAAAGGCTCCGATCTGTTCATCACCGCCGGTTTTCCGCCAGCCATCAAAATTGATGGCCGGATTACGCCGGTTTCCAATCAGGTGCTGACGGCTTCGCACACCGCCGAACTTGCCCGCTCGATCATGAACGACCGCCAGACCGCCGAGTTTGAAGCGACCCGCGAATGCAATTTCGCTATTTCGCCGGTCGGCATCGGTCGCTTCCGGGCCAACGCCCTGGTTCAGCAGGGGCGCGTCGCCGTCGTTTGCCGCACCATCAACATGACCATCCCGACCCTCGACGAATTGCAGTTGCCGCCGGTGCTCAAGGATCTGGCGATGATCAAGCGCGGCCTGATTATCTTCGTCGGCGGCACCGGCACCGGCAAATCGACTTCGCTCGCGGCCCTGGTCGATTATCGCAACGCCAATTCCTACGGCCACATCATTACCATCGAAGACCCGATCGAATACGTGCACGAGCATAAAAACTGCATCGTCACGCAGCGTGAGGTCGGCGTCGATACTGACGACTGGGGTCCGGCGCTGAAAAACTCCCTGCGCCAGGCGCCGGACGTGATTCTCATGGGCGAAATCCGCGACCGCGACACTATGGATTACGCCATCGCCTTTGCCGAAACCGGCCATCTGGCGCTGGCGACCTTGCACGCCAACAGCACCAACCAGGCCATCGACCGGATCATCAACTTTTTCCCCGACGAGCGTCGGCAACAGTTGCTCATGGATTTGTCGCTCAACCTGCGGGCGATGGTTTCCCAGCGCCTGCTCCCGAAAAAGGACGGCAAGGGGCGAATGGCGGCGATCGAGGTGATGCTCAACTCACCGCTCATTTCCGACCTGATCTTCAAGGGCGAAGTGCAGGAGATCAAGGAAATCATGAAAAAATCGCGCGAACTCGGTATGCAGACCTTCGACCAGGCCCTGTTCGACCTCTACGACGCGGGCAAAATCAGCTACGAAGATGCGCTGCGCAATGCCGACTCGCTCAACGATCTGCGCCTGCAAATCAAGCTGCACAGCAAGGAATCGAAGGACCGCGACCTCAATGCCGGTCTCGGCCATCTGGGTATTGTTTAATCTGGGAATTCAAATCATGACACGACTGTTTTTCGCCCTGCTTTTTACCCTGTTGCTGGCCGTCGCTCCAGTATTTACCAATGCTGGCGTCCTCGACGCCATTTCGAGCAGCGACGCCAGCGCCGGCGTCAAAGAGGCTCTGGCCAAAGGCGCCGATTTTGCCGTTTCCACGCTTGGGCAGAACAACGGCTTTCTCGGCAACGCCAAGGTCAAAATTCCGCTGCCCGGCTATCTCGAAAAAGCCGAAAAAGGACTGCGCCTGATCGGCATGGGCAAACAGGCCGATGAACTGGTCGACACCATGAACCACGCCGCCGAAAACGCCGTCGCCGAAGCGAGGCCGATTCTCAGCGATTCGATCAAAAAAATGACCGTCAAGGACGCCAAGGACATCCTCACCGGCGGCGACGACAGCGTCACGCAATACTTCAAGCGCAGTTCGGCGGAACAATTGACGCAAAAATTTACGCCCATCGTCAAAAGCGCCACCGCCAAACTCAAACTGGCCGAAAAATACAACGCCTACGCTGGCAAGGCGGCAAGCATGGGCCTGATCAACGCCAAGGACGCCGACATCAATACCTATGTCACGCAAAAAGCGATGGACGGCCTTTTCCTCATCATCGCCGAAGAAGAAAAGAAACTGCGCGACAACCCGGTCGCGGCGGGCAGCGCGCTGTTGAAAAAGGTCTTCGGCGCGCTCTGAAGCCGCCTTGAAGCAAAAAGCGGCTCAAGTTCGGCCAGCGCTTGACGAAAACAAGTCAAGGAGGCTGCCATGACAGCGACCCGCCTGACTTCGACGACCGAGCGTTACACCATCGCGGCGACCCATGCGCCGATCAGCGCCGAGGCTTATCGCGTCGAATCCGCCGAAAGCCTCAGCGGCGACCGCAAACGCAGCCTGCGCGAAGAACTGGAAGCCGCACAAAGCGCCATTGGTAGCCGCGAAAGCGAGGATCTCAGCGAAATTCAGGAAGAAGTCCGCCGCATCGCGGCGCTCATCGCCGAACTCTCACCCGCCGACGAGGCGCGGCTTTTCTCGCCGGGCGATTTTTCCGTCGTCGACGAAGCGGCCTGAGGAGACTCCTCAGGGCAATCGCACGAATGCTTTTGGCATTTGCCCAATGACAATAATCGTTTCCGGCTGCCACAAAAAGCCCCTCTCCCCCCGCGGGAGAGGGGTTGGGGAGAGGGGGAGAATGACCGGAAGCGCTCTTTTCATCGCTTCACCCTCTCCCCCGGCCC
>JAITWU010000308.1 GCA_031285115.1 Azonexus sp.
TTCTGCTGCTCGATCTGCATATCGGTATCGAGAAGGCGGCGGCGCGCAAGTCGTCCATCGTTGTCGTCGCCGTCAGCATTCCGCTGACCTTGATTTTGTGGGGGATTCTGCTGTGATCAACCGTATTGTTGTCGGGGCGCATTACGGCCTCAAAGATTGGCTCGTTCAGCGCGTCACGGCAGTTATCATGGCCGTCTATTCGGTCTTGATAGTGGCTGTCCTGTGCGCCGTCAAGCCGTCGAGTTTTGAAGCCTGGCAGGGCGTTTTTGCCAATGGCCTGATCAAGTTTCTGACCTTTCTTTTCTTTGTCAGCCTGTTCTACCACGCCTGGATCGGCGTCCGCGACATCTGGATGGACTATGTGAAGCCGGTCGGCCTGCGTCTGACCCTGCATGTGCTGACGGCCACCGTGCTGGTGGGTTACACCGCGTGGGCGGCGGCGATTCTCTGGAGGCTGTGAGCGTGAGTATTCCTGTTCTGAAATTTGATGCGGTGATCGTTGGCGCTGGCGGCGCCGGGCTGCGCTCGGCGATTCAGTTGTCCGAAGCTGGCCTGAAGACGGCGGTGCTGTCCAAGGTTTTTCCCACCCGTTCCCATACGGTTGCCGCCCAGGGCGGCGTTGCCGCTTCGCTCGGTAATTCCGAGGAAGATCACTGGCGTTGGCATATGTACGACACCGTCAAAGGTTCCGACTGGCTTGGCGACCAGGACGCGATCGAGTTTATGGTGAGGAAGGCCAACGAATGCGTGGTCGAGCTTGAGCATTACGGTATGCCTTTCGATCGCACCGACAACGGCAAGATTTACCAGCGCCCCTTTGGCGGCCATATGTCCAATTTCGGCGAAAAGCCGGTGCGCCGCTCCTGCGCCGCCGCCGACCGGACCGGCCACGCCATGCTGCACGCCATGTACCAGCGCAACGTCAAGGCCCATACCCAGTTCTTTGTCGAATGGATGGCGCTCGACCTGATCCGCGACAGCGAAGGCCATGTGCTCGGCGTGACGGCAATGGAAATGGAAACCGGCCAGATCGTGATTTTTCACAGCCGCGCGACCATTTTTGCCACCGGCGGCGCCGGCCGCATTTTCCATTCTTCGACCAATGCCTTCATCAATACTGGCGATGGCCTGGGCATGGCGGCGCGGGCCGGGATTCCGCTCGAAGACATGGAGTTCTGGCAATTCCACCCGACCGGCGTCGCTGGCGCGGGCGTGCTGATTACCGAAGGGGTGCGCGGCGAAGGCGGCATTCTGCGTAACAGCGAGAAGGAGCGTTTCATGGAACGCTACGCCCCGAACGCCAAGGATCTCGCTTCGCGCGACGTGGTTTCCCGCGCCATGACGACTGAGATCAACGAGGGACGCGGCTGCGGCCACAACAAGGATTACGTCCTGCTCGACATCACCCATCTCGATCCGAGCGTCATCATGAAGCGCCTGCCCGGCATCCGCGAAATCGGCCTGCAATTTGCCGGTGTCGATTGCATCAAGGAGCCGCTGCCGGTGGTGCCGACCTGCCATTACCAGATGGGCGGCATTCCGACGCATTATTCCAGTCGTGTCGTCGCGCCGCAAAATGGCGACCCGAATGCCGTCGTTCCCGGTTTCTACGCCGCTGGCGAATGCGCCTGCGCTTCGGTGCATGGGGCCAACCGGCTGGGCACCAACTCGCTGCTCGACCTGTTGGTATTCGGTAAATCGGCGGGTGATTCGGCGGTCGAAGATCTCAAGTCCGGCAAGGCCCACCGCGAATTGCCCAAAGATGTCGCCGACAAGGCCCAGGCCCGCATCGCGGCGCTGGACAATCGCAAGGACGGGGCCAATGTCCATGAAACCCGTCTCGCCATGCAGCGCGTCATGCAGACCCATGCTGGCGTGTTCCGTTTTGGCAATCTGCTTCAGGAAGGCGTCGAGAAAATCCTCGAAGTCGAAAAAGCCGCCCGTCAGTTGGAAATCAAGGACAAATCGCTGGCCTGGAACACGGCGCGCAGCGAAGCTCTCGAAATGGAAAACCTCATCGAAGTCGCCAAGGCGACCATGCTTTCGGCAGAAGCGCGCAAGGAGTCGCGCGGCGCGCATGTCCGCGACGATGCCCCGGACACGCCGGAATTCCCCAATGGCCGCAACGACAAGGAATGGCTCAAGCACACGCTGTTCAATCCGGTCGACAACAGCATCGCCTACAAGCCGGTCACCATGCAGCCCCTGACTGTCGAGCCGGTTGCGCTCAAGACGCGCTCGTACTAATCGGAGAACAACATGAGCAAACGCACGGTTCAATTTTCCATTTACCGCTATGACCCGGACAAGGATGACGCGCCCTATATGCAGGATATGTCAGTCGAACTGGAGCCGACCGACATCAAACTGCTGGATGCGCTGACCAAACTCAAGGTCAAGGACGATTCACTCGCTTATCGCCGCTCTTGCCGCGAGGGCGTGTGCGGTTCGGATGCGATGAACATCAACGGCAGAAATGGGCTTGCCTGTTTGCAGAATATCGACGAACTCAAACAGCCGATCAAGCTGCGCCCGCTGCCGGGCTTGCCGGTGATCCGCGATCTGATCGTCGATATGACGCAGTTTTTCAAGCAATACCATTCGATCAAGCCCTATCTCATCAACAACGACCCGCCGCCCGAGCGCGAGCGTCTGCAATCGCCGGAAGACCGCGAAGAATTGAACGGTCTCTACGAGTGCATTCTGTGCGCTTGCTGTTCGACCTCCTGCCCGACGTTCTGGTGGAATCCGGACAAGTTCGTCGGCCCGGCGGGGTTGCTGGCCGCTTACCGCTTCATCGCCGATACACGCGATCAGGCGACCAATGAGCGGCTGGATAATCTGGAAGACCCGTACCGCCTGTTCCGCTGTCACACCATCATGAACTGCGTCGATGTCTGCCCCAAGGGACTGAACCCGACGCAGGCGATCGGCAAGATCAAGGACATGATGGTGCGTCGCTTTGTTTAATGGAAAGGGCTGACTACGAACGCCTGCGCTGGCGCTGTATTCGCCGGGCCTTGCTGGAACTCGATATTGCGCTGACGCGCTTTCTCGACAATGGCTTTGACCAACTGGACGAGGCGCAGCAACAGGCGTTTGTTGAACTGGCGGATATGGAGGATCACGATCTCTGGTCTCTCATCAGTGGTCAGACCAGGAGCGAAAATCCTCGCTATGCACCGATCGTTGCGCTGATAAACAAGCGTTGAGCAAGGTTGATGACATACAGTCTGTCGTCGACTGCAATTCTGGCAGTGTAGTAACAACCAACACCTGAAAAGGGAACAACATGACAACTGAACGCAAGGCAACCCTGAACATCGACGGACATGCTCCAGTCGAATTCCCGATCATGTCGCCGACACACGGCAACGACTGTATCGACATCCGCACACTCGGCGGCAAAACCGGCTTGTTTACCTATGACTCGGGTTTTCTGTCGACCGCCAGTTGCAAGTCCACGATCACCTACATTGATGGTGACAAGGGCGAATTGCTCTATCGCGGCTATCCGATCGAACAACTCGCAGAAAACTGCAACTTCCTTGAAGTCACTTATCTCCTGAAAAATGGCGAATTGCCGAACGCCAGGCAAAAGAGCGATTTCGAGAACATCATCAAGCGGCACACTTTGGTGCACGAGCAACTGGTCAAGTTTTACTCCGGTTTTCGCCGCGATGCGCACCCGATGGCTGTCATGGTCGGCGTGGTTGGCGCGCTCTCGGCCTTCTACCACGAAGCGACCGATTTTTCCGACGCCGAGCACCGCACCATCAGCTTCCACCGCCTCGTCGCCAAGCTGCCGACCATCGTTGCGATGGCCTACAAATACAACACCGGCGCGCCCTTCATGTATCCGGACAACGATCTGGACTACACCGCCAACTTCATGCGCATGATGTTTGGCACCCCCTGCGAGAAATATCTGGTGAACCCGGTGCTGGTCCATGCGCTCGACACCATTTTCACGCTCCACGCCGACCACGAACAGAACGCTTCGACCTCGACCGTTCGTTTGGCTGGTTCGTCGGGGGCCAATCCGTTTGCCTGTATCGCCGCCGGTATCGCCTGTCTGTGGGGGCCGGCGCATGGCGGGGCCAATGAAGCCTGTCTGCACATGCTCGAAGAAATCCGCGATGTTTCCCGCGTCGGCGAATACATCAAGAAGGCCAAGGACAAGGACGATCCTTTCAAACTGATGGGTTTCGGTCATCGCGTCTACAAGAACTTCGACCCGCGCGCCAAGCTGATGCGCAAGGTCTGCGACGACGTTCTCGCTGAACTCGGTTTGCAGAACGACCGTTTGTTCAAGCTCGCCAAGGAGCTGGAAAAAATCGCCCTGGAAGATGATTACTTCATTGAGAAGAAACTCTATCCGAACGTCGATTTCTATTCCGGCATCGTCCAGAAGGCCATTGGCATTCCGACCTCGATGTTCACCTGCACCTTTGCGCTGGCCCGCACGGTTGGCTGGATGGCGCAGTGGGAAGAAATGATTTCCGACCCGGAATACAAAATCGGCCGTCCGCGCCAGTTGTATGTTGGCGCTGCCCGGCGCAATGTCGCGCCGCTTGCCCAACGCGGTTGAGGAATAAAAACAGGGCGGTCTGCGGACCGCCCTGTTTGCCAACGAGGCGGCGTTTAAGTTCCGCCATGTCCAGCCAGAGAAGACAACACCCAGAAGGGGATGCCCATGACCACCATGAATCAACTGTTTGACAGCACCCTGTATTTCGGCGGCAATGCGCCATTCGTCGAGGAACTCTACGAGATCTATCTCGACAATCCGACCGCCGTCCTGCCCGAGTGGCGCGACTACTTCGACCGTCTGGCCCAGATGCCGGGTTATGTCGTCCGCGACGTGCCGCACGCCCCGGTGATTGCCGCCTTTGCCGAACTGGCCAAAGACGGCGGCTTTCGTCCGCAAGCGCCTGCCGCGACCGGCGCCGAAAATAAAAAGCAGGCGGCGGTCGGCCAAATGGTCACCGCCTACCGATCGCTTGGCACGCGCTGGGCCGATCTCGACCCCCTGAAGCGTTTGCCGCGGCCAAAGATCGACCAACTGGAGCCATCTTTCTACGGTTTCACCGACGCCGACATGAACCAGACCTTCAGCGTCGGCTCGCTCAAGGGATTGGCGGCTGAAGCCAAACTGGGCGACATTCACGAAACGCTCAAGCAGACCTACTGCGGCACGATCGGTGTCGAGTACATGTACATCACCGAATACAAGGAGAAACGCTGGTTGCAGGAGCGTCTGGAGAGCATCCGTTCCTGCCCGTCCTTCAATGCCGAACAGAAAAAGCGCATTCTCGAACGCCTGACCGCCGCCGAAACGCTCGAACGCTATCTGCACACCAAGTACGTCGGCCAGAAGCGTTTTTCGCTCGAAGGCGGCGAATCGCTGATCGTCGCGATGGATGAAGCGATCCGCAGCGGCGGCGCCCGTGGCGTCGATGAAATCGTCGTCGGCATGGCCCACCGTGGTCGCCTCAACGTGCTCGTCAATACGCTCGGCAAAGCGCCGTCGATGCTGTTTGCCGAATTTGAAGGCAAGAAAAAAATCGACCTGACGGCGGGCGATGTCAAATATCACCTCGGTTTTTCCTCGGATGTCAGCACGCCGGGCGGCGCCTGCCACCTGACGCTGTCGTTCAACCCCTCGCATCTCGAAATCGTCAACCCGGTGGTCGAAGGCTCCGTCTATGCCCGTCAGGTTCGCCGTGGCGAGGGTAGCAAGCAGAAGATCATGCCGATCCTGATTCACGGCGACGCCGCCGTCGCCGGTCAGGGCGTCAATCAGGAAATGCTCAACTTCTCGCAGACGCGCGGCTATGGCGTTGGCGGCACCCTGCACATCGTCGTCAACAACCAGATCGGCTTTACCACCAGCGACCCGCGCGACTACCGTTCCGGCCACTACTGCACCGACATCTTCAAGATGATTGATGTGCCGATTTTCCATGTGAACGGCGACGACCCGGAAGCAGTGGCGCTGGTCACGCAACTGGCGATCGAGTATCGCCAGACGTTCGGCAAAGATGTCGTGGTCGACATCATCTGCTTCCGCAAACTCGGCCACAACGAGCAGGACGAGCCGATGGTGACGCAGCCCCTGATGTACAAGGTCATCGCCAAGCACCCCGGCACCCGTAAGCTCTACGGCGACAAACTGATTGCCGAAGGCACGCTGGCCGCCGACGGCCCCGACCAGATGATCCAGCAATACCGCGAAAGTCTCGACAAGGGCGAACTCCTGTACAACCCGGTGCTGGCGGGCTACAAGCATCCGATGACCATCGACTGGACGCCTTTCCTCTCCAGGGAATATGTCGAAACCTGCGATACCCGGGTGCCGCAGGCCGAATTGCAGCGCCTCGCCCAGCGCCTGACGACCATCCCCGAAGGTTTCACCCTGCATTCGCGGGTTCAGAAAATCGTCGAAGACCGCGCCGCGATGGGCGAGGGCAAGCTGTCGGTCGACTGGGGCATGGCCGAAAACCTCGCCTATGCTTCGCTCCTGGTATCCGGCTATGGCATCCGCATTTCCGGCGAGGACGTTGGCCGTGGCACCTTCTTCCACCGCCATGCCGCCTTCCACGACCAGAACCGCGCCAACTGGGCCGAAGGCACCTACTATCCCCTCCAGCACCTGCAAGACAAGCAGGCCGGTTTTCATTGCTATGACTCCGTGCTTTCGGAAGAAGCCGTGCTCGCCTTCGATTACGGCTACGCTTCGGCCAACCCGTATGAACTGGTGATCTGGGAAGGCCAGTTTGGCGACTTCGCCAACGGCGCGCAGGTCGTCATCGACCAGTTCATCACCTCCGGCGAAGCCAAGTGGGGCCGCGCCTGCGGGTTGGTCATGCTGTTGCCGCACGGCTACGAAGGTCAGGGGCCGGAACACTCGTCGGCCCGGCTCGAACGCTACATGCAAGCCTGCGCCGAAATGAACATGGAAGTCTGCGTGCCGACCACCGCCGCCCAGGTTTTCCACATGCTGCGCCGCCAGGCGCTGCGGATGCAGCGCAAACCCCTGGTCGTCATGTCGCCGAAATCGCTCCTGCGCCACAAGGACGCCACTTCGCCGCTGGAAGACCTGATCAACGGCGAATTCCAGCGCGTCATCGGCGAAGTCGACAAAATTGACCCGAAAAAGGTCAAGCGCGTCGTGCTGTGCTGCGGCAAGGTCTATTACGACCTGCTCGCCGCCCGCCGCGAGAAAAAAATCACCGACATCGCCATCGTCCGCCTGGAGCAGTTGTATCCCTTCCCGAAATCTTCCCTGCAAGCCGAACTCGCCAAATACCCGAAAGCCGCCGAAATCGTCTGGGCGCAGGAAGAGCCGCGCAATCAGGGAGCCTGGTACTGGATTGCCTCGCGCCATCATCTTGAGAGCGAACTGGGCAGCAAGCAGAAATTGCTGCTGGTTTCCCGGCCAGCCTCGCCGTCGCCAGCCGTCGGCTACCTGACCCGGCACAATGAGCAACAAAAGGCGCTGGTCGAGTCCGCCCTGGGCAAGATCGAGTACTGATAACTACAGCAGAGTGGAGTCATTCATGAGCATTATCGAAGTTCAAGTCCCCCAGCTTTCCGAATCCGTTGCCGAAGGCACGCTCGCTTCGTGGAAGAAAAAAATCGGCGAAGCCGTCAGCCGCGATGAAATCCTGATCGACATCGAGACCGACAAAGTCGTCCTCGAAGTGCCGTCGCCAGCGGCTGGCGTGCTGGTCGAGATCATCAAGGGCGATGGCGAAACCGTCGTTTCCGGCGAGTTGATCGCCAAGGTCGACACCGCCGCCACCGCCAGCGCCGCTGCTCCGGCAGCCACGCCCAAGGCCGCCCCGGCCAAGGCTGCCGCGCCCGCCGCCTCCGCCCCGGCAGGTACGGCCAGCCCGGCGGCGCGCAAGATCCTCGACGAAAAAGGCGTTGCCGCCGCCGATGTCGCTGGCTCCGGTCGTGGCGGTCGCGTCACCAAGGAAGACGCCGTTGCCGCCGCGCCCAAAGCCGCCGCTGCTGGCCCAACCGCCGCGCCTGCCCCGGCGGCCATCAGCATCACCGCCCCGGCCACCGGCGTCGATCTGCGCGAACGCGCCGAGCAGCGCGTGCCGATGACGCGGCTACGCGCCCGCATCGCCGAACGTCTGCTGCAATCGCAACAAACCAACGCCATCCTGACCACCTTCAACGAGGTGAACATGGCCCCGGTCATGGCGCTGCGCAAACAATATGGCGAAAAATTCGAGAAAACCCACGGCGTCCGCCTCGGCTTCATGGGCTTCTTCGTCAAAGCTGCCTGCGCCGCCTTGCAGAAATATCCGATTGTGAACGCCTCGGTCGATGGCAACGACATCGTTTATCACGGCTATATCGACATCGGCATCGCCGTCGGCTCGCCGCGCGGCTTGGTCGTGCCGATTCTGCGCAATGCCGACCAGATGACGCTGGCCGAAATCGAGAAAAAGATTGCCGAATTCGGCAACAAGGCCAAGGACGGCAAGCTCTCCATCGAAGAACTGACCGGCGGCACCTTCTCCATTTCCAACGGCGGTATTTTTGGCTCGATGATGTCGACGCCGATCATCAACCCGCCGCAATCGGCCATTCTCGGCATCCATGCCACCAAAGATCGCGCCGTGGTCGAAAACGGCCAGGTCGTCGTCCGCCCGATGAACTATCTGGCGCTCTCCTACGACCACCGCATCATTGATGGCCGCGAAGCCGTGCTCAGTCTGGTGACCATGAAAGAAGCGATGGAAGACCCGTCGCGCCTCCTGCTCGGCGTTTGATTCGCGCCACAAATTCTCCCTCTCCCCCTTGGGGGAGAGGGGCTGGGGGAGAGGGTGGCAGGCTGCCGCCCCCCTCACC
>JAITWU010000343.1 GCA_031285115.1 Azonexus sp.
GTCATGCAGACGGCGCACGAACTCGGCCTCTGTCTGCCGGGGGCGGCGACGACGGCGCAGATGTTCAACGCCATGGTCGGCTCCGGCCTCGGTGAGGAGGATTCCATTGCGGTGCTGAAATTGCTCGAAAGGCTGTCGGGGCAGGCATGAGTTGTGGGATAAGCGGCAAGGTGAGCGGCGGCATGAATGTCGGTTTCATCGGCCTCGGCGTCATGGGCCGCCCGATGGCCCTGCATTTGCAGGCGGCTGGTCACGTTTTGCACGTTTGGGCGCGGCGGCCTGCCAGCATCGGCGATTTGCCCGCCGTCATCCACGCCACGCCCGCCGCCCTGGGCGCGGCGTGTGACGTGGTGTTTACGATGGTCACTTCAAGCGCCGATGTCGCCGCCGTGGCGCTTGGCGACAATGGTCTGATTGATGGCATGGCGGCGGGCAGCGTGCTGGTCGATTGTTCGACCATCGCCCCTGCTGCCGCCCGACGCATCGCCGCCGCGCTCGCCGTAAAAAACATCCAGATGCTCGATGCCCCGGTTTCCGGCGGCGAGCAGGGGGCGATTGAGGCAACGCTGGCGATCATGGTCGGCGGCGCGACCGAGGCGCTGGAACGGGTGCGGCCATTGCTCGAAAAACTGGGGTCGCGCATCGTCCACGTCGGGCCAAGTGGCGCCGGGCAGGTAGCCAAAGCCTGCAATCAGATGGTCATGGTCGCCGCCATTGAAGCGGTGGCCGAGGCGCTCCACCTCGCCCGCGCCGCCGGGGCCGATCCGGCTAAAGTGCGGCAGGCGCTGGCGGGCGGTTCGGCAGCGTCAAGGGCGCTCGATGTGATGGGCCAGCGCATGGTCGAGCGCGATTTTGCCGCCGGGATCGAGGCCCGGCTGCATCACAAGGATTTCGGGCTGGTTCTCGAAGCGGCGCGGCAAAGCGGGATGCCGCTGCCACTGGCGGCCCGCGTCGGCCAGCAACTCAACGCGCTGATGGCGCTCGATCTGGGTAAAAATGATACCTCCGCGCTGCTGCGCGTACTGGAGACAACGTGAATCACTCGACGCGCCATCCGGGCGATGATGCCGAAGAACGCTTCCACATTACCGGCAGCCGCGCCGTCGCTTTCACGCTGGCCGGTTATGTGCGCGATGGCGAGCGGTTTTCGGCGCTGTTTGGCGAGCACATGTTTCTCACCACCCTGATTGAAGTCGACAGCGATGACGGCAAACTGATTTTCGATCTCGGCGGTTCCGAGGCGCTCAACCAGCGCCTGTTGCGCGCCGGGCATTGCCGCCTCGCCGGGCGGCCCGGCGGCGTGCAGGTGCATTTCAATCTTAATCAGATCCGCCTGGTTCAGCATGATGGCCGCCCCGCTTTCGCTGCGCCGCTGCCCGGCGACATCGTCCGCCTGCAACGCCGCGAGAGCTTTCGTATCGACACGCCCCGCGTCAAACCGCTGCGTTTTTTCATCCGCCTGCCGGAAGGCCGGGAAATTGAATTGACCGCCTTCGACGTTTCAGTGACCGGCATCGGGCTGCTGGCGACGGCTGACCCCAACCTGCAAGCCGGGCAATTGCTGGAACGCTGCCGTTTTCGTCTGCCCGACGATACGCAGGATATTCATCTGGCGGCCCAGGTGCAGCACATCACCCATTCCCAATCGCGCACCGGCGCCCGTCAGTGGCGGATCGGCGTGCATTTTCTCAACCTCTCGGCGAGCACCGAAAACCGCCTGCAACGCTACATCGCCCGTCTCGAACGCGAGCGCAACGAGCGCGCCTGAACCCCCTGAGCGCCGCCCGACAACGATATGAATACTTTGACCATGATCCTGCTGGCCTGTCTGGCTGGCGGCCTGATTAGCATTGCGGCGGCGGCAGCGCTGGTTTTTCGCCTGTCCCGGCGCTCGACCGGCGTGCTGGTTGCCTTTGCCGCCGGAGCGATGCTATCGACGGCCTTTCTCGACGTGCTGCCGGAAGCCTTTACGGCGCTGCCGCCAGCCGCCGAAGCCGCCGCTGAAACCGGCCACGGCGCGGCGGGCCGGGAAGCGACGCTGTTCGCCCTCATGCTGGCGACGCTGTTCGTCTTTTTCGCTCTGGAGCGCCTTGCCCTGTGGCGTCATTCGCATGGCGACTGCGCCCATCACGATGGGCACCATGCGACGACCACCGCGCCGCTCCTGATTCTCGTCGGCGACACTTTTCACAACTTTATCGACGGCATTCTCATTGCCGCCGCCTTTATTGCCGATCCGCTCCTTGGCGTGACCACGACGATTGCCATCATCGCCCACGAAATCCCGCAGGAAATGGGCGATTTCATCCTCCTGCGCAACGGCGGCTGGAGCAATACCCAAGCCTTTATCGCCAATGGCGGCTCCAGTTTGAGTTCCATTTTCGGCGGCATCCTCGGCTACTTCATGCTCGCCTCGGCCCATGAGGCGCTGCCTTATGTGCTGGTCATTTCCGCTTCCAGCTTCATCTACGTCGCCCTCGCTGACCTCCTGCCGCTGCTGCACAAACAGGGCGACAACTTCTGGCGGCAATCGGCGCTGATCGCCGCTGGCGTCGCCGTCGTGCCGCTGGTCGGCTGGCTCACGCATTAAAAACGTGTCCCGTCTCATCCTCTTCAACAAACCCTGGGGCGTCCTGAGCCAATTTACGGCGGAAGGCCGCTGGCGTGGTTTGGCTGAATTCATCCCGGTCAAGGGCGTCTACGTCGCCGGGCGGCTCGACGCCGATAGCGAAGGGCTGTTGCTGCTCACCGACGATGGCCGTTTGCAGGCGCAAATCGCCGAGCCGCGACACAAGCTGGAAAAAACCTACTGGGCGCAGGTCGAGGGCATTCCCGACGAAGCGGTGCTCGACCGGCTGCGCGGCGGCATCCGCCTCTCCGATTTTGCCGCCCAACCAGCCCAAGTACGACGAATCGACGAACCCGCCGACCTCTGGCCGCGCGACCCGCCGATCCGCTACCGGGCGGCGATTCCGGCCTGCTGGCTTGAGATTCGCATCACTGAAGGCAAAAACCGCCAGGTGCGGCGCATGACCGCCGCCATCGGTTATCCTACGCTCCGTCTGGTGCGGGCGGCGATTGGCGCAATCTCCGTGACCGGGCTGCATCCTGGCCAATGGCGTCAGAGCGAAGCGGATATCCGCGCAATTCGGGGAAGATCATGAAAATACTTGCAGTGCTGGCAGCGAGCCTGATGGCGACGACGGCCCTGGCGCAAAACGCCTTGCCAAAAATTGAATTGACTGCCGGTTTCTACCGCATCGAGGCGGAAGTCGCG
The DNA here is from genome assembly GCA_031285115.1 of Azonexus sp. GTDB lineage: Bacteria > Pseudomonadota > Gammaproteobacteria > Burkholderiales > Rhodocyclaceae > Azonexus. The sequence continues at coordinate 3,278 of JAITWU010000343.1, forward strand.
GCCACCGACGCCACCCGCCAGATCGGCCTCATGCAGCGCGAGACGATGCCGCCGCAGCATGGCATGTTGTTCGTCTTTACTGAGGAAAAAACCCACTGCATGTGGATGAAAAACACCCTGCTGCCGCTCTCGGTGGCCTTCATCGACGCGGGCGGCGTCATCCTCAATATCGAAGACATGCAGCCGCAGAGCGAAGACAACCACTGCGCCCGCCGTCCGGCCCGTTACGCGCTGGAAATGAATATCGGCTGGTTTGCCCAGCGTGGTATCGGCGTTGGCGACAAACTGCGCGGCCTCGAACGCGCCCCGCGTCCGCAGTGATCCCGGAGCACTGGCGCCGACAACCAGCGGGTTATTTGTCGCCAACGCTGCGCCCGTGGCTGACCGAGCCGGATTCGCTGACGGCCCGCTGCCAGCGCCATTGTCGGGAATTTTGCATCCGCCCCTTGTGCGAAGCGCGAATGATTCCGCTGGCCGCCGAGATGACGCGCCAAAACCCACGCTGTCGCCTGCCCGCGCGTGAAGTGCTGCTGGTTTGCGATGGCGAGCCGGTCGTCTTTGCCCACAGTTTTTTGTCCACGCCGCGCGGTGGCCGCCTCGAACGCTGGTTTTCCGGCCTCGGCGACCGTTCGCTTGGTTCGCTCCTGTTCGCCCATCCCGGATTTCGCCGTGCCGCGATCGAATATTGCCGCATCCACCCCGGCCATCCACTGCACCGGCGATTGTGCGCCTTATCCGACCGCCCCTGGCCACCCCTCTGGGCGCGACGCTCCCGCCATTATCTGGGCGGCGCCAGCGTTCTCGTCTGCGAGGTTTTTCTACCGCCGGTAGAAAAACTGGCGCCAGTAAACGCCCCCGCCTGATCCCGGCGTCTCCCTCAGCCGCCGGGCGAAAACGAAGGCAAGGGATGCAGTGAAACGCCCTGTTCCACGTCCCTTGTTATGACAACAGGTTATTTATAGCCGTTACAAAAATAAATCAGATTTCACGGCTTTCTCCCTTCCGCTGACTGGCCGCCGTATGCGGGCCACTCGCGGCGTGGTTTGGACCCCCCGTGTGGCGCCGCCTGGGGGTGGGTAACCATGCCCTGCTTGGTGGTGGGGTACCTCTTCTGCCGCTTACCCCTCCACCACCCGCTACGCGGGCGGTCCCCCTCCCCATTCTGCGAA
>JAITWU010000402.1 GCA_031285115.1 Azonexus sp.
GCAGAAGAACGGCATCCAGATCCTCAGCGGCAATAACACATATAGCGGCGACACCACCGTCGCCGGGGGCATCCTGCGGGCGGGCGTCAGCAATGCCTTCAGCCCGTTTGCGGCGGTCATCGTCGATAGCGGCGCGACGCTCGACGCCAATGGCTTCAATCAGACGATCAGCGCCCTCGACAACAGCGGCACGGTCAATCTCGCCAGCGCCAACGCCGCCGCCATGCCGGGCGTCAAGTTGATCGTCAGCGGCGATTACACCGGCAACGGCGGCACGGTCGTGCTGGCGACCCAGTGGCTCGACGACAGCGCCGCGCATGACCAGTTGGTCATCCAGGGCAACGCCTCGGGCGTCACCGCCCTGCAAGTTCTCCACCGTGGCGGCGGCGCGGGGGCGCAGACGACTGTCGGCATTGATCTGGTGAGCGTCGGCGGCGTCAGCGCGGCAGGCGCTTTTACGCTGTCGCCCGCTTCCGACGGTTACCGCGCCACCACCGGCGCCATCGCCGCCGGCCCCTACGACTATGCCCTGGTTCGCGGCGGCAACGGCGGTTACGCCAACGACTGGTATCTGGTTTCCACCTTTATCGGCTTGCCAGAGGAGCGCAGCTACCGGCCAGAGGTCGGCGCTTATCTGACCAACCGCTATGCGGCCATCGGTTCGCAATGGCATACCCTGCGCGACCGCCAGCATCAAGGTCAAAGTCAGGATGACGCCAGCAACCAGGATGCACACGGTTTCATCCGCCTGGAAGGCCGCGAAGCCCGGCTTGAATCGGACAATTTCCGTTCGACCGACCGCCGCACCCTGCTCCATCTCGGCGGTGACGCAGCGCGCTGGAATACTGGCGCCGAAGGCAGCCTGCGCGTCGGCGTCATGGCTATGCTGGCCTACGACTGGGGGACGACCCGGGCCGCTGGCCGGAACGACGCCGCCCGCCAGTCCGCCGACGGCGCCAGCGGCGGCCTCTATGCCACCTGGTATGAGCGGGATACGCAATTGGGCGCTTATGCCGACTTCTGGGTCATCGGCGGGCGTTTCAACAACAAGGTCGAAGGCCCCGGCCTGCCCAAAGAGAAGTACCGGGCAACGGTCTGGACGGCCTCGCTCGAAGCCGGTTACGGTCTGCCGCTGTATCAGGACGCGGCGGGCAATCGCGCCGTTCTGCAACCGCAGGCGCAGATCATTGCTTCTTCCTACCGCACCGGCAAGCATGAGGAAAAAGGCGGCACAGTGGTTGCCGACATGAACGACCAGATCATCACCACCCGCCTCGGCGTCCGCCTTTATGGCGAAATCGCCCGTAGCGCAGACGAGCACAAAACCCGCCTGCGCCCCTACGCCGAACTGAACTGGTGGCGCGGCCCGGATTCACAACAGATGGCTTTCGACGGCATCAAGGTGCGCGAGAATCTGGCGACCAACCGGGCGGAAATCAAACTCGGCATCGAAGGCAATTTGACGAAAGACATCACCATCTCCGCCTACGCCGGGGCGCAAAGCAGTCTGGACGGCGGCTATGCGAGCAAATTCGTCAATGTCGGGTTCAACAAGCGGTGGTAGTTGCGAGCTTTGCCGAAGGCCAGCACATATAGCTGTTACAAAGATAAATAAATCAGATCGTGGCAAGCAGCGTTTCAGAATTCCCGCGCCGACGGTTATCGTCAGAGCACCTCTCCCCTTGCGGGAGAGGGGTTGGGGAGAGGGGACTCCTGCAAGCGCCGCACCCCTCTCCCTCTTTCCCTCTCCCACAAGGGGAGAGGGACGATTGCGCCGAGTTGGCTGTTTTACATCAGGCTCGGGCAAGCGCCCGATATGTCTGATTATTTTACGGAACGACTATAAACGCCCCGGCCCGGCAAGGCAAAAACTACAACCCGCGCGCCCAGGCCGGGCGCAGGCGGGCGGTCCGGGGCGCGGCAATGGCCGCCTGCACTTCGCCCAGCAAACGCGCCTTGTCCGCCCCCAGCGTGCCTTTCAAGACCAGCCAGTTGGAAGCGTGATCGCTTCTGAACACCGTGCGCCGCAATTCCAGCGCCGAGAGAAAACGCTCCATTTCGACGAATAAGCCGTGCTGGTCGAGCGGCGTCCATTCCGGGAAGGCGGCGCGAAAACGCGCTTCGCCCTGGGGAAAGCTGACTACCAGCGTCGCCAGATATTCCGGCTGCGTCGCATTCGCCAGCCGCGCCGAATTGGCCGCGTGCTGCTGCGACAAAACCTCGCCGCCCAAGCCGTTGAGCAGCATCACCGAGCGGCTGACGCCAGCGACGCCCAGTTTTTCCAGCGCCGCGCAGGTGCTGTCAAAGGTTTCGCCTTTGCCAACCTTTTCCAGCACCGCGTCATCGCCCGATTCAGCGCCGACATAGGCGAGCGACAGCCCAGCCGCCGCCAGTTCGTTGATTTCTTCCTGCGATTTTTTACGCAGGTTGCGCGGCAGGCAGTAGCTCGAAATGCGCCGCACAGCGGGCAAATGGCGGCGGATGGCGGCCAGGATGACCAAGAGGCGGCGCGTCGGCAACGCCAGCGCGTCGCCATCGGCGAGAAAAACACGGCGGATGCGCTCGCCGTAACGCTCGCCGGTCAGACGCAGACTTTCGATGACTTCCGCCTCCTCGCGGGCGCGGAATTTTTTTTGCGGCGCGGTATACATTTCGCAAAAAGCGCAGTGATTCCACGAACAACCATCAGTGACCGGCAAAATCAGCGATTCGGCCTCGCTCGGCGGGCGAAAAACCGGCTCGATGTAACGGATCGGCAGCATCGTTTACACCCCCAGTCTGGCGAGAAAACCCGGCGGCGCGCCAGCCGGTTTTCGCGCCGCGTAGTCAAAAAACATAATCCCGTGCTTGCCCCGCGCCACCTCGCGGCCACCGGCCTTGTCACTGACGCGCCAGACAATGTCGCAACCGTATTTGTTGAAATCGGTAGCGGCGATTTCGATCACCATCGTCTCGCCATAAAACGCTTCCGCCCGGTATTGCAGGGTGGCGTCGGCAAGAATGACGCCGACGCCGTCGACTTCCAGCTCATCGTCATAACCCAGCGCCCGGAAAAACCGCATCCGCGCCTCAGTCACCAGCGCCAGCAAAGCGACATTGTCGAGATGCCCGGCCTTGTTGATGTGGCTGACGTAGATGGGGACTTCGGTAGCAAAGGTGAAGCGTTCGGGCAGGTCGATCTTGATGCGGGGCATGGTCACTGGTGGCAATAAAAGCTGGAATTCTAATCTTACTGTGTCATTAAAATCAACGTATTATGCGAACTTCTTCAAGTGGAAGGCAAGCATTGATGGACGATCTGCAGGAATTCGAGAAATACATGGCCCATCTGGGCCAAGGCCT
>JAITWU010000008.1 GCA_031285115.1 Azonexus sp.
CTGTCCGGCGGCGAACAACAGCGCGTCGCTCTGGCTCGCGTCTGGGCGCTCGAACCAGAAGTCCTCTTTCTCGACGAGCCGACCGCCAGCCTCGACCCCGCCAGCCGCCGCGAAGTCGAGCGCATCATCGGCGAAATCGCCGCCGCTGGCGCGCGCATCGTCATGAGCAGCCACAACCTCAGCCAGGTCCGCCGCTTCGCCGAAGAAGTCATTTTCATCGACCACGGCAGCGTGCTTGAACAAACACCCGCCGCCCAATTTTTCCAGCAGCCGCAGAGCGAAGTGGCCCGCCGTTTTCTCCGCGACGAAGCGGCGTGAAATGGCGCAGTGCGGGATAGGGAGAAGGGGATGAGGCTGCGCCAGCACGCATGTGTGAGCATGTAAAACGAAACCGCTCTAAAAGAGCGCCTCCAGTCATTCCCCCCAAGATGGCGAGGGGCTTTTGGCGACCGTCGGGAGCGACCGTTATCAGCCAATAAAAACCCAAAGCATTGATGCGATTACCCCGGCGCTTCACCCTTTTCATCCGCCACTAACGCAGCTTCGCCCGCTTCGGGGAAACGCCGGGCCAGCTCGTCGAGTTCTTTATCCGACGGCATTCGCCGCAGTGACCAGATGACTGCGGCGACGATCAGCGCCATCGCGCCGACGCCCAGCGCCAGAAATCCATATAAGGTATTCATTGATCGCTCTCCAGATTGCTCGCGCCGCGCATCATAGCGGTCGGGGCTGGTTTGGGCGAGCCGCCGGTTATTTGCGGCTCGGCAGATAAATCTGGTCGAAGACGCCGCCGTCCGAGAAATGTGTTTTCTGGGCCTCCCGCCAGCCACCGAAGACCTTGTCGATGGTCAGCAAGCGGGTTTTGCCGAACTGTTTGCTGTATTTCGCGGCAACCGTGGCGTCTTGCGGGCGGTAGAAGTTGCGGGCGGCGATTTCCTGGCCTTCCGGCGAGTAGAGGTAGGCGAGATAAGCCTCGGCGACCTTGCGCGCGCCACGTTTGTCTACCGTTTTATCGACTACCGCCACCGGCGGCTCGGCGAGGATGGAGAGTGAGGGGATGACGATCTCGACACTGCCGCCCGCTTCTTTCTGCGCCAGATACGCCTCGTTTTCCCAGGTCAGCAGCGCGTCGCCAATGCCGCGATTGACGAAGGTGGTGGTCGAGCCGCGGGCGCCGGAGTCGAGCACTTTGACGTTGCGGTACAACTGGCTGACGAATTCCCGCGCTTTGGCCTCGTTGCCGCCCGGTTGTTCGAGCGCCCAGGCCCAGGCGGCGAGGTAGTTCCAGCGCGCGCCGCCGGAGGTTTTGGGGTTGGGCGTGACGACGGCGACATCGGGTTTGACCAGATCGCCCCAGTCTTTGATGCCCTTGGGGTTGCCTTTGCGGACCAGAAAAACGATGGTCGAAGCATAGGGCGCGGCGTTGTGCGGCAGGCGTTTTTGCCAATTCTGCGGGATCAGGTTTTTGGCCGCCAGCGCGTCAATGTCGTAAGCCAGCGCCAGCGTCACGACATCGGCTTCGAGGCCGTCGATCACCGCCCGCGCCTGCTTGCCGGAGCCGCCGTGCGACTGCTTGATGTTCACGTTGTCGCCGGTTTTGGCTTGCCAGTATCTGGCGAAAGCGGCGTTGTAGTCCTGATACAGCTCGCGGGTCGGGTCGTAGGAGACGTTGAGGAGCGATATATCAGTCGCCAGACTGGCACTGGCGGTGAGGATAGCGGTAAAAATGGCGGCGAAAATGCCGCCCCAGAGGGATTTGTGTTTCATGGCTGACTCGGTTGCCGGATTAAGGTAAAGCCGAGTCTAGGCGGATTTTTTATAGCTAAAAAGAATCGTTTTTCATTTTATTATAATTAAATGGAACAATAACGCGGCAATCGACCGAAGGGCGGCGCGGCTGACGTAAACTTGGCGCCCGCGTTAAAAGCATTCAGTTTTCAGCCGAAATCCGGATCGCTTGAAACTGAAAACCACAGGGAAATTGAGAATGAGTTTGTACCGCACCAAAAATATCGACGACATGCTGGCCGAGGCCAAGAAAGACGGCCTCAAAAAGGTGCTTGGCCCGCTCGATCTGGTGCTGATGGGCATTGGCGCGATTGTCGGCACCGGCATTTTTGTCCTCACCGGCACCGGGGCGCTGACCGCCGGGCCAGCCTTGATGATTTCTTTCGTCATCGCCGCCCTCGCCTGCGGTTTTGCCGCGCTGTGCTATGCCGAATTCGCATCGGCCATTCCGGTTTCCGGCTCCATTTACACTTATTGCTACGCCACGCTGGGCGAGATCGTGGCCTGGATGATCGGCTGGGACATGTTGCTGGAGTATGGTCTGGCGACTTCCGCCGTGTCGGTTGGCTGGTCGGGTTACTTTCAGTCGCTGCTCGCCGGGTTCGGCATTCACCTGCCGACGGCGCTCACCGCCGCGCCCGGCTCGGTGCCGGGGGCGACGACTTTCATCAATCTGCCAGCGATGCTCATCATGCTCGCCATCACCTCGCTGGTTGCTCACGGCGTGCGCGAATCGGCGCGTTTCAACAATCTCATGGTGGCGATCAAGGTCGGCGTCGTGCTGCTGTTTATCGCGGTCGGCGTCTGGCATGTGAATCCGGAGAACTGGCGGCCGTTCGCGCCTTTTGGCATGGCGGGCGTGTTCAACGCGGCGGCGCTGGTGTTTTTTGCCTTTATCGGCTTCGACGCCGTCACTTCAGCCGCCGAGGAAGTCCGCAATCCGCGCCGCGACCTGCCGATCGGCATCATCGGCTCGCTCTTGATCTGCGCCGCGCTTTATGTGGCGATGGCGGCGATCATGACCGGCATCGTCCCTTTCCGGCTGTTTGCCGGGGTCGATCATCCGGTTTCGCTGGCCCTGCAAATGGCGGGCGAAAACTGGATCGCCGGTTTCGTCGATCTCGGCGCCATCGTCGGCATGACGACGGTGATTCTGGTCATGACCTACGGGCAAACCCGCATCATCTTCGCCATGTCGCGCGACGGTCTTTTGCCCAAGCGGCTGTCGTCCATCCACCCCACCTACGCCACACCGTGGTTCGCCACCTGGACGGTCGGCGCGGTTTTTTCGACCATCGCCGCCTTCGTGCCGCTCAATGTGCTCGCTGAACTCATCAATATCGGCACGCTGGCCGCCTTTGCGCTGATTTCGGTTTCCGTGCTGGTGCTGCGCCGCACCCATCCGAATCTGCCGCGCGCCTTCCGCTGCCCCGGCGTGCCGGTGGTGCCGCTCCTGGCGGTGGCTTTTTGCCTCTTTCTCATGGCGCATCTCGATAAACTGACCTGGGTCGCCTTCTGCATCTGGCTGGCGCTCGGGCTGGCCATTTACTTTCTCTACGCCCGGCGTCACGCCGTGCTGCACGATCAGGGCGGCTGATTAGGCCAGACGGTTCCGGAACATCCACGCGGCAATCGGCAAGGTCACTGCGGCAATCGCCATGAGCGCCAGCATTTCCGGCAACAATTGGCTGATGCCCGCCGCTTCAAGGTAAATCTGCCGCGTCATGCTGATGGCGTAGCGCAAGGGGTTGAGAGCGGTGAAGTATTGCAGGCCGATCGGCATGTTCATGATCGGCGTCGTCAGGCCGGACATGAGCATGAAGGGCATAATGACGATGAGGGAGCCAATCACCGCCTGCTGCATATTCCTCGCAATGGACGAAATGAAGAGGCCGATGCCGACCGAAGCTGCGAGAAAAAGAATCAGGCAGGAATAAAGAATCAGGTAAGACCCGGCAAAGGGAATGCGGAACCAAAGCTGGGCGACGAGGAGAATTGACGAGGCTTGAATCAGCCCGACCAGCATCGACGGCAGGGCCTTGCCGATCATGATTTCAAAAGGCCGGTAGGGCGTCACCAGCAACTGCTCGAAAGTGCCCGCCTCGCGCTCGCGGGCGACCGACATGGCGGTCAGGATCAGGGTCATCATCATGGTGATGGTGCCGATCAGCGAGGGAATCATGTTCCAGCGCGTTTCGAGATTGGGGTTGTGCCAGGCGCGGGTGACGATCTCGATGCCGGGCGTCGCCGGGTAGCCGTGGTCGACGCGCCATTTTTTGGCGTAAGCGGCGGCAATGGCGCTGATATACCCCTGCGCCGTGCCCGCCGTGTTGGTGTTGCGGCCATCGCTGATGACCTGGATGCGGGCGGTTTTGCCAGCCATCAACTGGCGCTCGAAATCGCGCTCGATGACGATGGCGACGGTGGCGCTTTTTTCCATGATCCGCTCGGCAATCTCGGCGGCGTTATTCAAGGTGGCGACCCGCTCGAAAGCCCCGTTGCCGTCGATAGCCGCAACCAGCGCCCGCGACGCGCCGCTGTGGTCGCGGTCGAGAACGACATAGGCGACGTTATTGATGTCGAAACTCGCGGCATAGCCAAACAGGAGACATTGCAAAATCGGCGGCAACAAGACCGTAACCCGGCTGCGCGGGTCTTTGAGAATCGCCAGCAGTTCCTTGCGGACGAGGGCGAGAATGCGGAGGATGGTGTCGATCATGGCGGATCAGTCATACCTGCCGTATGCGCGCCAATCGGCGCGGATGGTTTTGATCCTCCCCGTTCCGCAGGAATGGGGAGGGGGACCCTGCGCAGCAGGGTGGAGGGGTAGCGCCTTTGCAGATGCCGCTTACCCCTCCACCACTCGCTACGCGAGCGGTCCCCCTCCCCATTGCGCGTAGCGCAACGGGGAGGATCTTGACGCCCCGGATTCCTGCGCGGTTTCAGGGCTTCTACAGAGGTGTGCATACGGCAGCCCATCAAGAGAGAGGGATTGCGTTTCATCTCAATCAATCCGCTTTTTCGTAAACCGGATCGCCAGCCCCAGCAAAACCGCCGCCATCCCGGCCAAAACGGCCATATCGGGCAACACCACGGCCCACACGTCGCCCGCCAGAAAAAGCGTTTGCAGGGAAGCGACAAAATAACGGGCGGGGAAAATGTGCGTCACGATCTGAAGCGGCAGCGGCATACTGCGAATATCGAAAATAAAGCCCGACAACATGATGGCTGGCAAAAAGGTCACGAGAAAAGTCAGTTGATTGGCGAGAAACTGGCTCTTGGTCAGCGAGGAAATAACCAGACCAATGCCCAGCGCAACCAGCAAAAAGAGCGCCGAAACCGCCACCAGCAACAACAGCGAGCCGCGCAGCGGGACGCCGAACAAAAACCGGCCACCGGCAACGCAAAGCGCCAGCCCGATGAGGCCCAACACAAAGTAAGGAATGATCTTGCTCAGGAGAATTTCACCGGGCCGCACCGGCGTTGCAAACAGCGCCTCAAAAGTGCCGCGCTCCCATTCGCGGGCGATCACCAGCGAGGTGAGAACAGCGCCGATCAGCGTCATGACCAGCACGATCACGCCGGGGACGAGAAACCAGCGGCTCTGGTTGGCTTCGTTGAACCAGGCGCGCGTCTCCACCGCAATCGTCGGCATGGCTGGCGGCGGATTGCCATCGACCGCCTGCCGCGCCTGCCAGACGCCGACCGCGCCCTGAATGTAATTGGCGGCGATACGGGCGGTATTGGGGTCGGTGGCGTTGACCGCAACCAGCAGCGACGCTTCGCCCCGCGCAAGATCGCGCGAGAAGTTGGCGGGAAAGCGCAGAATGGCCGAGACCTGATGCGCCGTCAGCAAGGCTTCCGCCTCAGCCATCGTCGCCGCCGGGCGCACGGCAAAATAAGGCGACAGTTGCAGCGCCGAAACGACGCTGCGCGTCTCCCCCGACGCCTGCTCGACAACCACCGCCACCGGCAGGTTTTTGATGTCGAAGGTCAA
>JAITWU010000065.1 GCA_031285115.1 Azonexus sp.
CGCCCCTACAAGGGACGCGTCGAACGTGTCTCGCTAACCTCCGCGTCTCCGCGTGACAAAATCCTGCCAGACGTCAAATGCGATTGCCCTGCCTTGAGGGGCGAGGGACGATCATTCGGCGGTAGTTCTGTGCTTCGACACTCATCCAGACGCCAGCCCCCTCAATGCAGCGCCTGCGAATCGCCGCCGTTTGGCTCTGGCATTTCGGCGTGCACCATTTCGGCGTCGGCGTTGGGGTAGAAGGGTGCGCCACAGTCGTCGCAAAATTCCATCGGAAAGTGGTGGTCGAGAAAAACCACATCCTTGACGCCCGCTTCGCGCAGTACGGTCTCGATTTCACCGGCGGCGTCGGTGGCTTCGTCCTCAGCGCCCAAGAGCGGCCAGACGATGCCGTGGTAAATGTCGGATTGCTCGCGCGGGCCGAGGCCGACGCGATATTCCTCCATGCGGCGGTCGTAGCAGGGGCCGACGACGGCGCGCAGCCCGGCGGGCATGAGGCCGAGCAGGGTTTGCAAAAAAGCCACGGAAGCGCGCAGCGAGTAGGGACGCGAGAGGCGGTCGGCGTTGCGGCAGGCGGTGTGGTAGGCGTCCGGCAGAACCGGCTCCCAGGCGCAGCCGGTGAGCAGCGGGTCGAGGCTGGGGCCGCCCTGTTTGTGCCATTCCTTGAGGGCGTTTTCTTTGCCGCCGTCCTTCTCGTTCCAGCGAAACGGCGGCTGGCCCTGCGGCACGGCAATGGCCCCGACGAGGTAGCGAACGTCCGATAAAAAACGGTTGGTTTCGGCTAGCGTGGCAGTGTCGATGGGCAGATGCCGCCCGGCCAGCGCCGCTTCGCCCAAGGCGTTGGTCAGTTGCCGGGTGTCGCAGAAGCTGCGCGGCAACTGGTCGGGGCTAAAGAGAAAATCAGCCAGCGCCACCCGCGCCGGGCCGCTGCCGACATGCGCGCCAAGCTGCACGGCGAGCGCCGCCAGATTGGCGGCGGGCACCGGGCAGGCGGGGATGGAAAAACGCGACCAGGCCAACACGGGCGCGGCAAACAGCAAAATGTCGAAGGACTGGCCCCGCGCTTCCAGACGGCTCGTTTCCGCCCGCGCTTCGACCATGTCGGCGAGTTCATCATGCGCCTCGGGGCTGGCTTCAAAGAGGCGGTCGAGGGCGGTGTTGAGGTCATCTTCAGCGCCGTGTTTCAGGAGGCTGTCGACGGTTTCAGAGAGACGCGCTTCCCAGTAGCTGTCTTCGAGCTTGCCGCCGGAATCAGCGAGACCAGCGGCCAGCCGTTGCAGTTCGGCGGCGTCACGGGAAAGGCGGTCGCGGACGCCGAAGCGGGTTCGTTTCATTGGGGGTTCCATAAAAAGCAAAAGCAGGATTTTATCAGTTCCGGTTTACCGTTCCCGCTGCCCTGACTTGGCGCTCTTGTAATACATGCCCGTTTCGGGTACATATTGGCCGCTATGGCGCATATCTTCAAACGAAAGGATTTCGCACGCTGGCAGGCCGGTGAGAAATTGCCCGATACCGCCTTGTGCAGGGCCGTTGCGGAGATGGAGAGCGGGCTGATTGATGCCGATTTGGGCGGTTTCCTTTACAAGAAGCGGATTGCGCGCCCAGGCGGTGGTAAGAGCGGTGGCTATCGCACTTTGCTGTCAGCCCGGATTGGCAGCCGTTATGTGTTCCTGCATGGGTTTGCCAAAAACGAGAAGGCGAACATCACGCAGGATGAAAAGAAGGCGTTGCAATATGTCGGTCAGATGTTTCTCGAACTGCCCGCAGAAGCCCTGTCAAAGGCGTTGCAAACGGGCGTTTTATGGGAGGTGCGTTGTGAGCAAGATCATTGAATCACTGCGCGGCGATCTGGCTGCGCTCCACGAAGCAGGCGTGATCGGCAAGGTGACGATGCGTGAGTTTGAGGCGATTTGCCCGCCGCCGGTGCGGGCCTTCAGCGCCGTCGACATCAAGCGTTTGCGCGAAAAGCTGAGGTTCAGCCAGCCGGTGTTCGCCCACCATCTGCACACAACAGCGTCAACGGTGCGCAAGTGGGAGCAGGGTGAAACGCATCCCGCAGGTCCGGCGCTCAAATTACTCAATGTGATTGCCGACAAGGGCTTGCAGGCTATCATCTGAAAAACCACCGGGTTTCCGCCGCCGCAGTGATTGTCCCATTCGGGCCTTGGCTTGGCCGGGGTGTTGTTTCCGACCCGTAAAATCCCGGCTATTGATTGCCACCATTCCGACCATGCTGATCCTCCTCTCCCCCGCCAAAACCCTCGATTTCAAGACGCCGCCGCCTGTTGCAGAGTTTACCCAGCCCGCTTTTCTCGATCAGTCGGAAACCCTGATCCGCCAGTTGCGCCGCCTTTCGCCCGCTGATATTGCCGGGTTGATGGGCCTTTCCGATCCGCTGGCGGTGCTCAATTTCAATCGTTACGCCGACTGGCGGCGGCCTTTTACGCCTGCCAACGCCAAACAGGCGGCGTTCGCTTTCGCGGGCGATGTCTATGACGGGCTGGCGGCGGCTACGCTCAACGCCGACGATCTCGCCTTTGCCCAGCGACAGGTGCGCATTCTCTCCGGCCTGTACGGTCTGTTGCGGCCGCTCGACCTGATGCAGCCTTACCGGCTGGAGATGGGCACGCGCTTTGCCAATGCGGCGGGCAAAGACCTCTACGCCTTCTGGGGCGAGCGTTTGTTGCAGGCGATCAATGCCGAACTCGCTGAAATGGCGCGGCCCGTCGTCATCAATCTGGCTTCCGAGGAATATTTCAAGGCCGCCGTCGGGCGCAAAATTGCCGGAACGGTGATTCAGCCGGTGTTCGAGGACTGGAAAAATGGCCGCTACAAAATCGTCAGCTTCTACGCCAAACGGGCGCGCGGCCTGATGACGCGCTTTGCCGTGCTCAATCGCCTGACTGAGCCGGAAGGGCTGAAAGATTTTGCCGAGGAAGATTACGCCTTCGCGCCGGAAGCGTCGGACGCGACAACCTGGGTTTTTCGCCGACGGCAGGCGTGAGCGATGAAACGGCAAATCACCATCCTCGCCACCATCCTCGCGTTGGCCGCCGGATTGACCGGCGCGAGCGCCGCTCAAGCGCAAACACTGGCCGCCTGCCGGGCGCTGACTGGCGACGCCGAGCGGCTGGCCTGTTATGACCGGCTGGCCAATGGCGAAGCAGCGCCCGCGCCGGTAACGCCCGCTGCCGAGAGTGCCCCGCCGCCCCAAGCCGCGCCCTCGCTCCTCGGCAAAGCCTGGGAACTCGACCCCGGCGAGCGCGGGCGCATTCTGCGCATCCGGCCTTACAAGCCGGTTTACATCCTGCCCTGGTTCCACGCCCAAAACCCCAACCACGCGCCGCACAGCCCGGCGGCGGGGCATAGCAGCGAATCGGTCGGCTTTGCCAATGACGAAGTCAAATTCCAGATCAGCTTCAAAAGCAAACTCGGCGAAGACCTGATCGGCGACAACGGCGACCTGTGGTTCGGCTACACCCAGTCATCGCGCTGGCAGCTATACAACGCCGACGATTCCCGCCCTTTCCGCGAAACCCGTTACGAGCCGGAAGTGATGCTGGTCTGGCGCACCGGCTACGAACTCCTCGGCTGGCGCGGGCGTTTCTTCTCACTCGGCATCAACCACCAGTCCAATGGCCGCAGCCTGCCGCTCTCGCGGAGCTGGAACCGCGTCATGCTCGCCGCCGCCTTCGAGCGCGACGACTGGACATTGACCGTGCGCCCGTGGTGGCGCATTCCCGAAAAATCGGCGGACGACGACAACCCTGACATCGCCAACTACCTTGGCCGCGCCGATGTCCATCTGGTGCGCGCCTGGGGCAAGCAGCAATTCTCGCTGCTCTTTCGCCACAACCTGCGCGGCGGCGACGGCAGCCGGGGCGCAGCGCAAGTCGACTACGCCTTCCCCATCGCCGGGCAGTTGCGCGGACATCTGCAATGGTTTTCCGGCTATGGCGAGAGCCTGGTCGACTACAACCATCGCGGGAATTATTACGGGGTGGGGGTGTCGCTGGTGGAGTGGTAGGGATTCCCCAAGCCCCTTTTCTCTTGCTGGAGAGAGGGGCAGCGGTGGTGGTTGCCGCAGGCGCTTCGACGGGCGCCAAATTTTTAACGACAAGGCCGTTGCTCGTCTAATATGACAAACGGCGTCCGGCGTTTTGCTTCCAGAAATCTGCTCATGATGCCAGCGCCACGTTGTATTTTCGGCTGTCACACCCTTCATTTCGGAGACTGTTATGAAAAAATGGCTTGTCGTAATGCTTGCTACCTTGGGCTTGTCGTCCGTTGTATCAGCTCAGACTGCAACAAATCCTTGGACCAAAACTGTCGCACATTCGCCCATCTACAGCGGTGCTCCTGGCGCCAATTACGCCACAATGGCCTTCACACCTAGCGGTATAGCGGCTGGGAGAACCATCGCCAAGGTTGAGTTTTTGTGGAATCCCTACCCGAACGGCAATACCCAGGAAGATGTGCAAATCTGCTTCACCAACTATCCAGGTGGCGCACTAGATTGCAATCCAGTTCCTCTGCCGGCTAGCACTGCGGGCATAATAACTCCGACGAATGCCTACAATGGAAAAGATGCCAGGAGCACAATATCCATCCGCCACACGCTGACCGGCGGTACCTATCCGGCAAACGCCGCTGGTGTTTCCGATACAGTCTGGATAACTTGGCAATAAGACCGGCAACCGGGGCCAAAAGGTTCCCGGTTGTTCAAGAAAGCCCACAACAGGTTGTTTATCCGCAAACACATCTCGACACCGGAGATATTCCGTATGACCTCAGTCACTAGCACCACGCATACCACCATCCAAAACGAGATTATTCAGTCCAGTGTAAAGGCTAGCGCCAACATCATAACATCCAGCAATTCAACAACAGTACCAGATCAAAGCAGCAGTATTGTCTCCATCAGCGGTGAAGCACTCGTGCTGGCGCGTCTTTTTGGCAACAATCCGGCTACCGCGCAAAAGGTGGAATACCAACTGACTACCAGCAATTTTGCAGGCAGTTTTTGTAACTTCCTCACCCTGAGTGATCGGCAATTGCTGGCTCGGGTGTACGAGTACGCAACGGTCAACGGGATTGACTTGGAGAAAGTAGATACTTTGGCCACTAAGCTAGGCTCCTATCGTGCTTGTGGCCCGGGGCCTGCCGAAGGTTCGCTGGGTACGCAATACCAGCTCTTTACATATGATCCCCCTAACGATCCCAATGGGCGACTCGTCCCCGTTGTGGGTGAATTTTCTGCCGAGAATCAGGCAATTGCCAATAGTGTTCTCACCAGCAAAGCGATGAATGATACCGAACTCGATCATGGTTTTATCGAGTCTCTATTCAACCCTGATCGTATGGGGGCTACTTTTACCATGAACCGGCAGGGAGTTTCTCAAGGCCAAGGTTATTTGGACTTCGTGCGCAAAATTGTCTTTGCTTTTTCAACCTCCGGTGCCGATGGCTCAAGCGATCCAACCAGAGTTGCCCAGCGGGAAATCCAACTCGCAGCAAGAGCTGCCAAAATCGAATGGCTTATGGCCGACCCCGAACGAGCATCGAAAGAAACCGACTATTTGGCTCGCATAGCCAATAATGCTGCGCCAGTAGATACAGCCAGCGCCACTGGCGCAAGCACTGATGCCCGAACCCAACTCCTGACCTCCCTGCTCAAAAATAATGGCGTCACCGACTTGAGCGGACTCGTGGAAAAACTTTCCCTTTCCGACCTTGCCAAAAGCGGTTTGCTCAACCTCCTCAATCGCAGCGCCCTGATTTCGGCGCTCGATCAGAACGACAGACCTGAGGAGAATAAACGCCGTGACGGCCCGGCAGGCGTGGCCTGATCGGGTGCTGCCAGTTCCCCCGCCGCCGCCAGCGGCGTAACAATGCGAAAGCTGAGTTTTGTCCGTCCGCGCAGGTGCAGCAGGGCTTTGTCTTTGCTGACCAGTAAATCGGCTCCGGCGCGGGCGGCGAGTTCGAGGAACATCTGGTCATCCCGGTCGCGGCAGCGGGGCAGGGCGGGGGCTGCGCCCGCCGGAACGGGTTGCGTCAGGGCGGCGTAACGGGCGTAGCGTTCGGCGATCATGTCCGCCGTCAGTTTCAATCTGGGGTAGGTCAGCACCCGTTGCAATTCGCTCAGGGTGCGTTC
>JAITWU010000148.1 GCA_031285115.1 Azonexus sp.
TTTCGATCCTCCCTATTGGCGCAGCCAATGGGGAGGATCGAAAACCACGGTAGCTCCAAGTTCCTCCCCGTTGCGAAGCAATGGGGAGGGGGACCATGCGCAGCATGGTGGAGGGGTAGGCGAGCGCGAAGTCATGATTGGCTTATTTACGAGCGAGTTCTCAGCACTGCCTTGAAATGACAGGGAATTTGATGCTCCGGCCCTGGCCGCCGCGCCACCTCTGCTGCCACAGAGACGCCTTCCGCGCTACCATGATGACCATTGATTCCTTTGCGAAAGCCCCGACCTTGCAACAACTGGCCAACAAAACTTTTTTCGGCGGTGATTTTTGGGGCGGGCTGGCGGCGACCCTGGTCGTGCTGCCAGCGTCCATTGCTTTCGGCATCACCATTTATGGCGCCATTGCCCCCGACCATGCGGCAATCGGGGCGCTGGCCGGGGTCATCGGCGCGACGGTGATCGGGTTGCTGGCGGCGCTGCTGGGCGGCACCGACCGGCTCATCAGCGCACCCTGCGCGCCCGCTGCGGCGGTGCTCTCGGCCTTTGCCGCCGGGATGGCGAGCGAGGGGCTGCCAGCGGGCAATATCGTGTTGTTGCTCTTGATGATGGGCATTCTCGCCGGTCTTTTTCAGATTCTTTTCAGCGTCATCGGCATTGGCCGGTTGATCCGTTACATCCCTTATCCGGTGGTCAGCGGTTACATGACCGGCGTTGGCCTCACCCTCATCGCCAGCCAGATCGACAAACTGCTCGGCGCGACCGATGCGACGGTCTGGCATCGGGTGCTGATTTCGCCCTGGTTGTGGGATATGCAGGCGGTGACGGTGGGTCTGGCGACCATTCTGGTGACGCTTGCCGCGCCGCGCTTCACCAAGCGGGTGCCGGGCATCATTCTCGGCATCGTGGCTGGCGTCGGCGCTTATTTTCTTTTTGCCATCGGCGACCCGGAACTTCTCGTCAGCACCGGCAATCCGCTGCTGGTCGGGCCGCCGGGCGTCAGCGGCGAGGGTTATCTGGCGGCGATTACGGCGCGCTGGCGCGAAATTGGCGATTTGCGCCTCGGCCAGATCGCGGCGCTTCTTGGCAGCGCCTTGACGCTCGCCGTGCTGCTGGCGGTCGATACGCTCAAAACCTGCGTCGTGCTCGATCAGATGACCCATTCGCGGCACAACCCCAATCGCGAGCTGCTGGCTCAGGGCGTCGCCAATATCGCTTCATCGTCGGTCGGCGGCATTCCCGGCGCGGGGACGCTGGGGCCGACCCTCGTCAATCTGACGAGCGGCGCGACCAGCCGCGCTTCCGGTTATGTCGAGGGGCTGCTGGCGCTGATCTTCGCGCTGCTCCTGAGCAATTTCATCGCCTGGCTGCCGCTGGCGGCGCTGGCGGGCATCCTGATCGTCGTCGGTTTTCGCATGATCGACCGCGACGCCTTGCGCTTCATGATGTCGCCGTCGACGGTGCTGGATTTTGCCGTGATCGTCATCGTCGTCGTCGTCGCCTTGAGCGTCGGCCTCATTGCCGCCTCGGGCGCGGGCGTGGTGGCGGCGATTCTGCTCTTTTTGCGCGAACAGATTGGCGGCGCTGTGGTTCGCCACAAGCTCTATCTCAATCAACGCTCCTCGAACTGGACGCGACCCGAGGCGGAAACCCGCATCCTTGACGAAAAAGGCGATCAGGCAGTGATTCTCGAACTGCAAGGCAGCCTCTTTTTCGGCACCGCCCAGCAACTGTTGCGCGAACTCGACCCGGAAATCAAAACCCGGCGTTTCATCATTCTCGATTTTCGCCGCGTCCAGTCGATCGACATCACCGGCGCTCACATGCTGCGTCAGGCGCGCGAACTGTTGGCCGAGCGCGGGGCCATGCTGCTCCTCTCCAACCTTTCGGAAAACCTGCCCTATGGCCGCAATCTGCGCCAGTTTCTGGCGCAGACCGGGGTCACCGAAAATAGCGACAGCGTGCGCCTCTTTGATGAACTCGACAACGCCATCGCCTGGGTCGAGGATCTGCTGCTCGACGAAGCCGGATACACCATGCCGCCCGAAGAAAAACCGCTTGAACTCGCGGAAATGGCCCTGTTCCGGGAGCGCAAGGACGAAACCCTGATCGACCTCGCCGCGCGTCTGGAAAAAGTCACCCATCCGGCGGGCGCCACCATCTACGCGCGCGGCCAGACGGGCGAAGCGATTTACCTGATCCGGCGCGGCTCGGTCAAAATACTGGCGCCGATCGGCCCTGGCCGCTTGCGCCACGTCGCCACCTTTGGCCGTGGCGACTTTTTCGGCAGTCTGGCGTTTCTCGATGGTCAGGCGCACAACAACGACGCCATCGCCGCCAGCGAAACCGAGCTTTTTGTCCTGACCCGCGAACAGTTCAACAGCCTTGCCGAAGAGCACAAGCGTCTGGCTATCACGCTGCTCGCCGCCCTCTCGCGCGGGCTGGCCCACCGCCTGCGTCACGCCGACAACGAAATCGCCATGCTCCATGAGTTTTAGCGCCCGACAGCGCCCCATCCGGCTGGCGGCCTCATCCTTTCAAGGTTATGCTCGACAGCAGGCCCGCCCGCCGGGCAGTCCATTCACCCATTTTTGCGAAAAAAGATCATGAGCCAGGAAGACGTCGTTTTCGGTACTGAAGATATTTTGCGCAGCCTCTGCAATTCCGTGACCAAAGTGTTGAGCATCGCCACCCACAGCGATATTCGCTATTCCGGGATGGTTCAGCGCATCAGCAAAACCTGCCTGAAGCCCGATATTGGCTGCTTTGTGCTGTTCGACGGCGGTTTTTCCGGCCTCGTCGTCATCAACTTTTCGGCCCCGGCGGCGATGGAGTTGTACTCAAGCTATATGTTGAGCATGGGCATGGCCAAGGGCGATCTCGCCAGCGCCCACACTTCCGACGATGTCGCCAATGTGATGGGCGAACTGATGAACCAGATCGTCGGCGACTTTACCGGCAAAGTGGCGCGCGAGTTGCAGACCCACATCACGCAGAACCAGCCGAAAATGCTGGCCCTCAACAAACAGGTCATGCTCAGTGTCGACACCAATCTCGACAAGCCGGAAGCGCGGCGCGTCACTTTTTACACCGGGCGCAACAACATTTTCTATCTCGAACTGGCGATCGACCGCACCGAGTTCATCAAACTCAACGATTTCGACCAGAACGAAATCGCCGATCCCGACGAACTCCTGGCCCAGGTCAACGCCGCAGCAACGCCAACAACGCCGGAACTGGCCGCCAGCCCCGGCGATCAGGACGAATTGCTCAAATCGCTGGGGATGTAGGTTTCAGGAGACAGGTTTCAGGGGGCAGGAGACAGGGTAGGGTTGTCAGGGCCAGAGCATCAAAATTCTTTAACGCTCAATGATTTACAGAACCGGCGATTAATCTTACTGTGTCACAAACGTAACCTTGCATTCAAGCGCAGGCAACACGGGCAGCGTGGCAGCATTCTGAGCAAGGCGGCGGCGATACGCAGCCGCAAACTCGTGATCGACGATGGGACGTGGCGCTGCGTGCGCGGGGCTG
>JAITWU010000191.1 GCA_031285115.1 Azonexus sp.
GCGTCGATTTTCCCGGCGGCAGTTTATGGACCCGCGACAGCGGCTTGCCGCTCGGCCACCGCGCGCGCATCCGCGTGCTCGCCCGCGACGTCAGCCTGGCGGTCGGGGAAACGAGCCACAGCAGCATCCAGAACAGCCTCGACGGCATCGTCGATAGCCTCGGCGACGACGAACATCCGGGCCTGCTGCTGGTGCGCGTCGCTGTTGGTGAAAGCCATCTGATCGCCCGCCTCACCCGCCGCTCGGCGGCCCAGCTCGGCATCGGCGTCGGTCTGCCGGTCAAGGTGCAGATCAAGTCGGTAGCGTTGATGGAATGAGGGGCGTCGGGCAAAGCCCATACGCCACAATCTGCAAGGCTCAATCGTCCCTCGCCCCCTTGGGGGAGAGGGAAAGAGGGTGAGGGGGTGAACGCCTCGTCGGCGTCTCCCCCGATCACCAAGGTTGATCCCGTTTGATGCCAAAGAAACGGTCGCTGCCGTTATTTCTCTCGCGCACGATCTTGAAGGCAAAAGCCTTGCCGCTTTCCTCAGTCACTTGCCAGCCGTCGCCGGTTTTATTGAAGACAAATTCTTCATTGAGCAAACGGAAAGGCTGCTGCCCCAGCATCGCCATGAATTTATCGTTGAATTCCACCTGTAGCGGGCATGAATAGCTCCCGGCATCCAGCGCCCGACAATCGGCGGTCGGCAGCACAGCACCAACGCCATCGGCCATGTTGATCACGTTACCGGCTTTGCTCATGCTCGTTGGGCGGCGACGCATCATCTGGTCATCGAATTCTTTGAGCGCGGCGATGATCGCCACGCGCATGGCCTCACGTCCCACGGGCGCGCCCAATTTTTTGTTGAGGATGCCGGCGGCGTAGCGCGCCCTGACAAACTCGACGGACAGCAGACGCACGTCGAAATCCGTCCTGTTGCTGTTTGGCTCGATCACATAGCCGACTTCCTGATCGCCCGCCTCGCCGTTGACGGTAAGGTCGGCAATACAGCCCCGGCTGCCAGCCTCCTTGTCGTAGCCCACTTCGGATTTGTAGCGAAAAGAGAGGGACGAAACATCTTTTGCCGCTAACATGGCGGCGGCGTCGGTCTTTTGCTGCATCAAAAATTTGCGTTCCAGACCCAAAAGCGCCTCTCTGGCGCTTGACGAGCTGCACAGCGGCGTCTGCGCCAGTCGGTTGATCTGAATACCGGGGGCCGACGGCGACGGCGTGGATGGAAAAAACTGGCATTTGGCAAGAATGACGAAGAAGACCAGCACGTAGCCAAAATGGATGCCCGTCCTGAAACGCCATTCGGCGCCGACCGCATCGCTTGCGCTATGCCTCGGCCCATCATCATGGCGCGCTTGATGCCGGGCCTGGCTTTGCGGGAGGGATGGATTGTGCGACGCATCAGCCGACGTAGCGGCATCGCCCCGCCCTCGTTGATCGTAAGCCGCCCGCAATTTTGGATCGAACAGCGTGTCGTAAGCGACATTGATGTCCTTCAACCGCTCTTCGGCATTCGGGTCATCCGGGTGACGGTCAGGGTGGTAGCGCATCGCCAGCTTGCGGTAAGCCGTGGTGATGTCTCTGGTCGAAGCGTTGCTGGGAACGCCGAGAATGGCGTAAAAGTCAGGTTGGCTCACGGGCTGTTCGGCGGGGTTTGACTTGCCAGCTTTTCAGAAATGATTGCCATGCGGCACGGCACGCCCTCACCCGGCCTTCGGCCACCCTCTCCCGCAAGCGGGAGAGGGAACATCAGGCGCTTTCCTCACCGGCTCGGGGCAAGCGGCTGGAGTGAGGTTGACGTCAAGCGGCAGAGACACAATGGCAATATTTTGCTTTACGCTCCGAAACTCCCGGCGTCAATCACAAAGCGATATTTCACATCGCCCGCCAGCATCCGCTCATAGGCGGCGTTGATTTGTCCGGCGCGGATCAGTTCAATGTCGGCGACGATGCCGTGCTGGGCGCAGAAATCGAGCATTTCCTGCGTTTCGGGAAGACCGCCGATGAGCGAACCGGCGAGGCTGCGGCGCTTCATGATGAAATTGAACGCCAGCGGCCCGGTATGCGGCGTCGGCGGCGCGCCGACCAGGGCCATCGCGCCGTCGCGCTTGAGCAAAACGAAAAACGGGTCGAGATCGTGCGCCGCGGCAACGGTATTGAGGATGAAATCGAAACTCTTGACGTGCGCCGCCATTTCACCGGCGTTTTTCGAGACCACGACTTCATTGGCGCCCAGGGCTTTGGCCGCTTCGCGCTTGCCTTCCGAGGTGGTAAAGGCGACGACGTGAGCGCCGAGCGCATGAGCCAGTTTGACGCCCATGTGGCCAAGGCCGCCGATGCCGACCACGCCGACCTTGTGGCCCGGCCCGACCCGCCAGTGGCGGAGCGGCGAATAGGTCGTAATCCCGGCGCAAAGCAGCGGCGCGACAGCGGCCAGTTGCGCTTCCGGATGGCGGATGCGCAGGACGAAACGCTGGTGCACGACGATCCGCTCTGAATAACCGCCGAGCGTATGGCCCGGCGCATCCGGCGTCGGCCCGTTGTAAGTGCCGACGGCGTGATCGCAGTAATTTTCCAGCCCATCCGCGCACTCCGCGCAATGCTGGCAGCTATCGACCAGACAGCCGACGCCGACCAGATCGCCAGCGGCAAAGCCCGTCACCCTGCTGCCGACAGCCGAGACGCGACCGACGATTTCATGCCCCGGCACGCAGGGGTAGAGCGTGCCCGCCCACTCGGAGCGCACCTGATGCAGGTCGGAATGGCAGATGCCGCAATAGGCGATCTCGATCTGCACATCCTCCGCCCCCGGCGCGCGCCGGGTGATATTGAGGGGGCCGAGGGGAAGGTCGGCGGCGTGAGCGCCGTAGGCTTTGGTGGTCATGCTCTGTCTCCTTGCTTGAAATGAGGGATGCAGTCTACCCTTCCCAGCCCATGAAGCGATTATTTACCTGGTTTTCCGGCAAGCGCCCGCCGCCCATTCCCGATGCGCTGTGGCAGCGCGCCATCGCCAGTCGGCCTTTTCTCGCCGCCCTCGACACCGATGAAAACCAGCGCCTCAAAGCACTGGCCGAGGCTTTTTTGGCGGAAAAAGAATTCACCGCCGCCGGCGACCTCGAACTGACTGACGACATCTGTGTCGCCATTGCCGCTCAGGGCTGTTTGCCGATCCTGAATCTCGGCCTTGCGGCTTACCGCGACTGGGTGGGCATCATCGTTTATCCCGACGAATTTATCGTGCCGCGCGAAATTTACGACGAAGACGGCGTGGTGCATCAATTCGACGACGTGCTCTCCGGCGAAGCCTGGGCTGGCGGGCCGCTGCTCATTTCCTGGCATGACGCAGAATTGGCGGGCGACGGCTACAACGTCGTCATCCACGAATTCGCCCACAAGCTCGATATGTTGAACGGCGAAGCCGACGGCGTCCCGGCGCTGCACTCCGGTCTTGCCGCCGCCGACTGGGAACGGGCGCTGCTCGCCGCCTGCGATGATTTTTGCGCCCGCGTCGAGCGCGGCGAAGAAACCGTGATCGACCCCTACGCCAGCGAAAGCCCGGCTGAATTTTTCGCCGTCCTGAGCGAATGTTTCTTTGACCTGCCCGCCGTTTTTGCCGCCGAATATCCCGCCCTTTACGCCCTGTTCTGCCGCTATTACCGCCAGGACCCGCTTGCCCGCCAGGGAGCAAAATCTCCGTCAGGCAGGGGTTGAGGGCTTTCGGGCGCTGGTGCCATACTGCCGCCTCCCCGTCCCTTGAAGGAAATCACCATGCTCGACTGGAATGCTTACCGCGCCGAACTGATGGGCCGTCTCGGCGAAATCGCCAAACTCTCCCCCGATACGGTGCGCGGCTATCAAACCCTGGCTGGCGCCGCCGCCAAAAATGGCCGTCTGGAGGCCAAAACGGTCGAACTGATTGCGCTGGCCGTCGCGGTAACGACCCGCTGCGACGGCTGCATCACGGTGCACGCCGAAGCCGCCCACAAAGCGGGCGCCAGCCGCGAAGAAATCGCCGATGCGCTGGCCGTCGCCGTCGCCCTCAATGCTGGCGCGGCGCTGGTCTATTCAGCGCGTGTGCTGGACGCCGTGGTGGCGACGGAAAACTAAGCGCCGCCCAGACAGACGAGGATTCTGCCGAACAGTGTTTCGGGGTCGACCGGCTTGGCGACAAAGTCGTTCATCCCGGCTTTGAAGCAACGTTCGCGGTCGTCGGCGAAAGCGTTGGCGGTCATGGCGATGATCGGTACGGTTTTGCCGTTGGCTAGCTGGCGGATGCGGCGGGTGGCTTCGAGGCCGTCCATGACCGGCATTTGCATGTCCATGAGAATCAGCGTGTAGTCGCCGCTGGCCGCTTTGGCGACGGCTTCTTCGCCATTGTTGGCGAGGTCGACGGCGAGACCGGCGTCGGCGAGCAGCATTTGGGAAATTTCCTGATTGATCGGCTCGTCTTCGACCAGCAGCACGCGCTTGCCCGCGTGCAGGGCGAGCACCCGGCTTTCGGCATCGCCGCCGCCCTGGGCTTCGGCTATGGCCTCGCGCCCGCCGCCCAGGGCCAGACGCGCGGTGAACCAGAAGCAACTGCCCTGCCCCGGCGCGCTGGCGGCGCCCGCGTCGCCACCCATGAGTCTGGCCAGTTGGCGGCTGATGGTGAGGCCAAGGCCGGTGCCCTGGTATTGCCGCGTCGTTGAGTTATCGGCCTGTTCAAAGGCGAGGAAAATGCGCTCGATCGCTTCCGGGTCGATGCCGACGCCGGTGTCTTCGACTTCAAAGCGGACGTCGACGCCGCTCGTATCGACCGCGCCGGAAGCAAGCCGACAGGCGCGGATGGTGATGCTCCCGGCTTCGGTAAATTTGACGGCGTTGGAAGCGTAGTTGAGCAGAATCTGGGTCAGGCGCGTGGTGTCACCGAGGAGTCCGGCGGGGAAATCGGGGCTGAGATCGGTGATGAGCGTCAGGCCCTTTTTCCGCGCCGATTCGCCAATGATCGAGCAGATGTTGGCGACGATCATCGGGATATTGACCGGCAGTTGTTCGAGCTGCATCTTGCCAGCGTCGATTTTCGAGAGGTCGAGAATGTCATTGACCAATGACAGGAGGTGCCGCGCCGAAAAGCCGATTTTGCCGAGGTAGTCGCTTTGCCGCTCGTCGATGCCGGTGCGGTGGAGCAGGTGCAGCATCCCGATGATGCCGTTGAGCGGCGTGCGGATCTCGTGGCTCATGTTCGAGAGGAAAGCCGCTTTCGACTGCGCCGCCAGCATCGCCGCTTCGTTGGCGGCGGCCAGCGAAACATTGGCGGCGCGCAATTCGGCGGTCTTGTTGGCGACCAGTTCTTCGAGGTGCTCGTTGTGCGCCCGGAGTTCCTCCTGCATCCGCTTTTTTTCGGTCACGTCGCGGGTCAGCCCGAGCAGGGCGGTAATCCGCCCGCTGGTGTCGCGCATCGGCACGGCGTGGGTTTCCATCCAGCGGAGGTTGCCGCACAGGGTGGAGATCTTGAATTCGAGCGTGCCCGCGCCGCCGGCAAAAACACGCTGGAACAAATCCATGAACGCCTCGCGGTATGGCGGTAAAACGATGTCCATCATCGAATGTTCGCGCATCTGTTCCAGCGAATCGGCTTCAAGCATGGCGAGACCGGCGCTGTTCATGCTGAGCAGCTTGCCCTCCGGAGACAACAGCTTGAGGCATTCCGGCTCGGTGTCGATGATCGTCTTGAGTTCGAGTTCCCGCTGCGCCAGTTGTTCGATCAGTTGTTTGCGCTCGCCGATGTCGCGGATCGAAGCGACGAACAGGTCTTTGCCGTTCAATTCGAGGTAGTTGCAGGTGACTTCGACGTCGATCAAATGGCCGTCCTGGTGGCGGTGCTGGGTTTCGACGCGCAGGGATTGCCCCGTTTCGCGGATTCGGCCCAGTTCGCCGACAATGGTGGCAAGGCTCATCTTGCTATCAAAGGCGTCGACCCGGATTTTGCCGAGAGCCTCCGGCGTGAGACCGAGCGTCGCGAGAAAGGCCGGGTTGGCGTCGACCAGCAAGCCTTCGCTGTCAAGGACGAGGATACCGTCGGCTGAGGCATTGACCAAAGCCTGTTTGCGCAGGATGTTTTGCCAATATTCGCCCTGTTTCTTCTGATGCCACCACAGGCCGCCGCCACTGAGCGTGACGAGCAGCAGATAGAGCAAACCCCAGCCCCACGCCTGCTGCTGCCAGTCAGCGAGGATGACCATCCGGTCGCGTTCGAGCGCCAGCACCAGCGGCTGCCCCTGGTTGGCGTCGGTTACCTGAACGGTTTTGAGCGCCACCATCTGACCATGACCATCATCGGCGAAGAAGCTGGCAAGGTCGCTGCGATCGAGATGCCGGGCCAGCGGCGTGCCGGGGGCGGCCAGATCGTTTTCGATTTGGGCGTCTTCCGGCACGGCCACGATCAAGCGGCCATCGCCATAGATCAGCGCGATTTTGGTGTCGCTCGCATAGCGGTTGAGAATGCCGGCAATCAAGGCCATGTCCATGATCGCCATGCCAACGCCGGCAAACTCCCCGTTCGGCTGGTAGAACTTGCGCGTCAAAACAAAGGGAACGCCTTCGCCCGCCGCCTCCACGGGCTGCGCAATCACTTGCAGATCGCCATTGGCCGCCGCCTTGGCGGCGGCAAAATACGGGGCGATGGGAAAACTCCGCCCGCGCGGCATCCTGCCGCTGCTGGCGATGATTTCGCCAGTCGGCGAAAAGAGCCGCAAGGCGGCGGAACCATCGCTCAAAATAGCCAGCTCGGTCATCCGCTCGCGCAGCATCTGCCCGCTTGGGTCGGCGGTTCGCCACGCGGGCGCCCGCCCGATCATCTGCCGCAGGAGGTGATCGACATGGAGCATCCGGCGCTCCAGAATGTCGGCGGAAATGGCGGCGAGATTGCCCAGTTGGCGCTCTTCGTCAGCCAGCCTGTCGCGGCGCAGGGCATAAACGCTGCCCGCGATGACGACCGCCAGAAGCAGCAAAAAACCAGCCAGCAACCAGCCGGTGCGAAATATTTTCATCACCCCTCCTTTTCCGGCAGATCGGCGACAAAGCCAGCCAGCGCCGCCAGCACCGCCGCTTCCCGGTCGCGCTGCGGCGAGTGGCCGCAATCCGCCAGTTTGAGGAGACGGGCGCCGCCGGGGATTTGTTCGGCGATGGCTTCAATCTGGCGCATTGTCGCATATTCATCGTCCTCGCCTTGGATAGCGAGCACCGGGCAGGTTATGCGCGGTAAATAATTTTCGATATTCCAGTCGCGGAAGGCGGGCGACAGCCAGGTATCGTTCCAGTCGCTAAAAACCTGCGCCGCGCGGGCCGGGTGGTAGCGCGCCAGTTTCTGCGGCAGATCGGTCATCGCCCAGGCGGCGCGCGCGGCGCGGATGCCTTTGAGCGTCACCTCCTCGACAAATTCATGGGGGGCCATGACGGCGACGCCACGCGGCGCGGCGGGGAAAGCGCCAGCAAAAATGAGGGCGATGCTGCCGCCATCGCTGTGGCCGACCAGCACGGGCTGTTCGATCTTGAGCGCGGCGAGCAATTCGGGCAGCGCCAGTTCGGCTTCGCGGTGCATGTAATCCGGCTGGCGCGGCTGCGGCCAAGGTTCTGAGCCGCCGTAACCGGCCCGCGACCAGACGATGACGCGGCAGCCGGTGGCCGCCGCCAGTTTTTGCGGAAAATCGCGCCACATGGCGAGGCAGCCCAGCCCCTCGTGCAACAGCAGCAACGGCGGCCTGTTTGCAGTCGTGGCGGGAAAATCGCGGTATTCGAGTCGGCAACCGGCAACCGTAACGTGTTTCATGGGGCCAGCAGAAAATCGCGGACGACGGCGATTTGCGCCGCGTCGAGAAACATCGGCGCATGGCCGACACCAGGGATTTCGACCAGCGTCGCGCGCGGGCCGCGCTCGGCCATCTGCCGCCAGACGACGGCGGACAACAGATCGGACTGAGCGCCGCGAATCGCCAGCGTCGGACAGGCGATGCGGTCGTAGATGGGCCACAGATCGGCGTCCCGGCTGACCACGGCGGCGTGGAAAGTCGAGGCGATGCGCGGATCATAGACAAACCCCCAAGACCCGTCGGCCCGGCGGGCGACGCTGCTGGCCGTCAATTGCCGCCACTGGGCGTCGGTCAGCGCCCCGAAAGGCGCGCTGATTGTCCGCACATAAGCCACCGCTTCGTCAAAAGTAGCCCAGACAGGATCAGCGCCGATATAGGCGGCAATGCGTTGCAGCGCCTCTTTGGTGATGATCGGGCCAACGTCGTTGAGCAGCAGGCGGTTGATCGGCGAACCTTCGAGAGCCGCCAGCGCCATGCCGATGAGGCCGCCCATCGAAGTCCCGAGCCAGTCGACACGATCAACCTCAAGACGGGCGATCAGCGTCACCATATCGGTTACATATTGCGGAATCTCATAATGCGCGGCGTCGCGCAAACGGCTGCTCTTGCCGCGCCCGGCGACATCCGGGCAGATCACCCGGTAATCTTTGGCGAGCGCCGCCGCCAGATCATCGAAATCGCGGCCATTGCGCGTCAGGCCATGCACACAGACGAGCACGCGCGGATTATCGCGCTCGCCCCATTCCGTATAAGCCATCCGATGCAGCCCCGAAAGACTCAGGCATTTCACATGCTGTTGTTTGAATTCCATGAATCTTCCCGGCAGTACAAATACGAAATATGCGAAATATATAGAGACTTCTCAATATATCACCATCCATACCAGTAGCGTTGTCTTTCGCTGCGCCAGGCAGTCACATTCACCTCCTCCGGGCGCAGATTCACCCGCAACGCCCCGTCGCGGTCGGTACGCCAGATTTTTGCGCCGCGCTCGACATAACGGGCGACGACTTCTTCGCGCGGATGGCCGAAACGATTGCGATAACCTGCCGAAATCAGTGCCTGACGCGCCCCGACGGCAGCAACGAAATCCGGCGTCGACGAGGTCTTGCTGCCGTGATGCCCGACCACCAGCGCATCCGCCGCCAGCGCCGCCGGGTCGCTCTTGAGCAGACGGCTTTCATCCGCCGCTTCGAGATCGGCGGTGAGGAGGATGCGTTTTGATGTTGCGTTCTCTGAATTGGCGTTACCTCCGGCGGTTATCGTCAACACACAGGAAAGATGATTGGTCGAGGCCGATTCCGTGTAGTCGTCGCTTTGCGGGTGCAGGATGGCGAATTCGACGCCATCCCAGTTCCAGCGCTGACCGGCGGCGCAGCGTTCGCCGCCCGCCTCCGGCCACGACGACAGCAGGCTGGCGACCGGCACAGCGGCTTGCAGCGAAGCGAGGCCGCCAGCGTGGTCGCTATCCTGATGCGTCACGATCAAACGGTCGATGCGCCCCGCCCCCAGCCAGCGCAGATACGGCACGACGACACGCTGCCCGGCATCCGCATCGGCGCTGTAACGCGGCCCCGGATCGTAGACCAGCAAATGCCC
>JAITWU010000264.1 GCA_031285115.1 Azonexus sp.
GTTCGAGGGTGTAGGCGAGCGGGCCGCCTTGCAGCGCAATCTGGTGCACCGTCGACGGCGCAATGATCAGTGGCCGGTTTGCCAGCGTCGTGAATACCAGCCGATGCACATGTCCGCACAGCACCGCTTCGACATTGGGCCGTCCGGCGAGCCAGGCGGCCAGCCGTTCGCTGCCCGCGCAGGCGATGGTGTCGAGAATGGGAATGCCAACCGCTGCCGGTGGATGGTGCATGGCCAGCAAAACCCGCCGTTCGCTTGGGCAATATTGGTCGAGCCAGGCTTCCTGAGCCGGAGAAAATTCGCCGCCCGGAACGCCGATGATCGCAGTGTCGAGTAGCAGCAGCGTGAATTCGCCAATATCCACCCGCTGACAGGCAAGTTGCGGATGCGACCAGTTTTGTCCGGCAAAGGCGGCGCGCAAGGCCGTCCGTTCATCGTGATTGCCGGGTAGCACAGCATGGGCAAAACCGGATTTTTGCAAGGAATCAGCCAGTTGCCGGTAAGTCGCCGCCGCGCCATCTTCGGTCAGATCGCCGCTGATCAGCAAGAGATCGGGCGCCAGACCCGCTACCCGGTCAAGCGCCTGCGCCCAGGCCGCCCACGGGTCGATGCCGCTAAAAAGCTTGGTGGCTTGCAAGTGGAGATCGGATAGCTGGACGATACGCATGGCGGTTTGTCTCGCATAAAAATAGGTATTATCGCTCATACGTCAAGACAGTGATGATTGATGTATGCTCCCCGGCAAAGTGGCGCGCTGCGGATCAATCCTGATGCGAGGCTTGGTCCAGACCATCACCCAAAATAGAGGGGTGCGATGGTCGGGACTGCAATCTGATCAAATTTATTTTTCAGGGAAATTTAATATTATGGAAGCGATTTTTGGATTTTTTGGCGGCCTAATCAAGCTGGTCGTATTTCTCGTGCTGATCATTGGCGTTATCGCTTTTTTCGGATACAACAAACTGCGCGGACTTTCTGAATTGATCAGGGAGGCTTGGTCAAATATTGGCGTGGCTGGACGGAAGCAGGCATCTCTCGTCAATCAGCTTATTGATGTCGTCAAGGGGTATCAGGAATCCGAGAAATTCGTCATGCTGAAAGTTTCTGAAGACATGTCCAATACCGCCAGCGTTGCCCAAATGTATCAGCAGTCAGGCATGGTGTTATCGAGCGTAAATGGATTGGCTGAAAGGTTTCCAGAATTAAAATCAAATCAACAATACCTTCGCCTCATTGACAGTATCCAGGCTTGCGAGTCGCAACTCGAAAATGCCCGCCTCAAATATAATGGCTGTGTTCGCAGTTATAATA
This sequence comes from Azonexus sp., assembly GCA_031285115.1. Taxonomy (GTDB): domain Bacteria; phylum Pseudomonadota; class Gammaproteobacteria; order Burkholderiales; family Rhodocyclaceae; genus Azonexus. The sequence continues at coordinate 1,312 of JAITWU010000264.1, forward strand.
GCGCCCGCAGTTCGATTCCAACCGTATTTTATGCGCCCGCTCTTGGTTTCAAGGCGGCGCCCTATCTGGAGTTCGAGGGTAATAGCCAGGTCATGGACATGGGATCGCTAAAATCCTTTTCTGCCGATGACGATGGTGAACGTATCAATGCCCTTTTAGGCAGAGCCGGTGGAAAACTTCTCGAAGTGTCGGGCAAGGCGATTGAGGCGGGAAAGATCGCTACCCAAAAAGCTGTCGAAGGCGGAAAAATTGTTGTGGACAAGACCCAAGAAAAAATCGGGGAAATTCGCGCCGAGCGGCAGGAAGATGCGGCGGCAGATTCGACTGAAAAGAAAATTTGCGCCAATTGCGGAGCGACGCTGTCTGCTGACGCTGCTTTCTGCTCTGGCTGCGGAACCAGGGTGGCGATATAAAACAATCTTGCCAGTGTCGATTTTCAGGTATTTCAACCTGAACCATCAAGGCGGCTCATGGCGCTGTGCTAAACTGCCGCTCCCACGGAGGACCACCATGCTTGATCCCAAATTTCTCGAAGAAATGAGCGCCAGGATGAGCGCCCTCATGGCCAATTCGCCGGTCAAGGATATTGAAAAAAACACGAAGGCGCTGGTCAGCGGCGCTTTTGCCAGGCTCGATCTGGTCACCCGTGAGGAATTCGACATTCAGGCGCAGGTTCTTGCCCGCGCCCGCGAGAAGTTGAAGGAACTCGAAGCCCGCGTCGAGGCGCTGGAAAGAGCACGCAGCGGAGCATAAGACATGGCCCTGGCCATCGCTCACAGCCGCGGGCTGGATGGTCTCAATGCGCCGCCGGTGACGGTCGAAGTTCACGTCGCCAACGGTTTGCCCAATTTCACGCTGGTTGGCCTGCCCGATACCGAAGTCAAGGAAGCCCGCGACCGGGTGCGGGCGGCGATTGTCAATTCCGGCTTTGAGTTTACCAGTAAGCGCCTTACCGTCAATCTCGCCCCCGCCGATCTGCCCAAGGAATCGGGCCGTTTCGATCTGCCGATTGCGCTGGCGCTGCTTGCCGCCAGCGGCCAGTTGCCCGCGCCAGCGTTGGCCGATTACGAATTTGCCGGCGAACTCTCGCTTTCCGGCGGTTTGCGCCCGGTGCGCGGGGCGCTGGCGATGGCGCTGGGCAGCGATGGTCATGGTCGCCAGTTCATCCTGCCCGCCGCCAGCGCTGCTGAAGCGGCCTTGGGCGGCGGCGGCAATATTCTCGCCGCCGATTCGTTGCTCGCCGTTTGCGCCCATTTGTGCGGCCGCGAGTTACTTCCGGTCGCCGCGCCAGCCGCAGGCGTTGCTGCGCCGCCGTTGCCCGATCTTGCTGAGGTGCGCGGTCAGGCCCAGGCCAAGCGCGCGCTCGAAATCGCCGCCGCCGGTCATCATTCGCTGCTTTTGAGCGGCCCGCCCGGCGCGGGCAAATCCATGCTCGCCGCCCGCCTGCCCGGCTTGATGCCCGATCTCGACCCGCTCGAAGCCCGCGCTTCGGCTGCCGTGCTTTCGCTGGCCGGGTATTTCCGACCGCACCATTTTGGCCGCCGCCCTTATCGCCAGCCGCATCATTCGGCTTCCGCCGTGGCGATGGTCGGCGGCGGCAATCCGCCGCGTCCGGGCGAAATCAGTTTGGCTCATCAGGGTATTTTGTTTCTCGACGAATTGCCGGAATTCGACCGCAAAGTGCTCGAAACCTTGCGCGAACCGCTCGAAACCGGGCGCATCCACATTGCCCGCGCCGCCCGTCAGGCCGAATTTCCTGCCGATTTTCAACTGATCGCGGCGATGAATCCTTGTCCCTGCGGCCATTACGGCGCGGCGAGCGGGCGTTGCCGGTGCACGCCGGACCAGATCGCCCGTTATCGCGGCAAGCTCTCCGGCCCCTTTCTCGACCGCATCGACCTTCTGCTCGACGTTCCGGCGCTGCCGCCGGAAGATCTGCGTGGCATGGCGGCGGGCGAAAGTTCGGCAACCGTGCGCCAGCGCGTTCTCGCCGCCCGCGAGCGGCAACAGCAGCGCCAGGGCAAGGTCAACGCGCGGCTTTCGAGCGCCGAAGTCGACGCCCGCTGCGCCCCGGACGCCGCTGGCGGCCAGTTGCTCGAACAAGCCAGCCGCAACCTCGGCCTCTCGGCGCGCGGCTGGCACCGCATTTTGCGCGTCGCCCGCACCATCGCCGATCTGGCGGGCAGCGACAAAATCGGCGTCGGCCATGTCGCCGAGGCGATCCAGTACCGCCGGGCGGCGCGTGGCTGAAACGCGCCGCGCCGCCGACACGCGCGGTATCGCCTTGCTGCTGGCGGCGCTTTCGGCGATCGGGCCGTTTTCCATCGACGCCTATCTGCCGTCCTTCGACGATATTGCCGACAAGCTCGGCGCTTCCCGCTTGCAGGTGCAGCAAACGCTTTCGGCCTATCTGCTGGCCTTTGCCGTGATGACCCTGTGGCATGGCGCGATTGCCGATCATTTCGGGCGGCGGCGGGTGATTCTCGTGGCGCTGGCCTTGTTCGGGCTGGCCTCAGCCGGTTGCATGGCCGCGACCAGCATCGAGCAACTGTGGCTGTGGCGGGCCATGCAGGGCGTCACCGCTGGAGCGGGCATCGTCATCAGCCGGGCCATTGTCCGCGACCTGTTCGACGGCCCGGCGGCGCAACGGCTGATGGCGCAAATCACCATGATGTTCGCCATCGCCCCCGCCGCCGCGCCGGTCATCGGCGGTTGGCTGCAAACCCTGTTCGGCTGGCGCATGGTTTTCGCCTTTCTGGCGCTGATGAGCGCCGCCCTGTGTCTGGCCTGCTGGCGACTGCTGCCGGAAACCTTGCCGCCGGAGCGCCGCCAGCCGATGCAGCCCGCTTACCTCGCGCGCGCTTACCGGCAGGTGCTGACTTCGCCTTCTTTTCTGCTCGCCTGCGCCGCTTTGTCGTGCAATTTTGGCGGCTTCTTTATCTATGTCCTGTCGGCCCCGGTTTTTCTCATGCGTCACCTGAATCTTCCGGAAACCGGCTTTCTCTGGCTGTTCGGCCCGGCCATGAGCGGGCTTCTGTGCGGTTCCTCGCTTTCCAGTTGGCTGGCGGGCAGGCGTTCATCCGACCAGGCCATCGCCATCGGCTATGGCTTCATGGTCGCCGCCGCCGCGCTCAATCTCGCCCTCAACCTGACCCTGCCGCCCGGCTTGCCGTGGAGCGTCGCGCCGCTGTTCGTCTATACCACCGGCGTCTCGGTGGCGATGCCCAGCCTCGCGCTGCTCGCCCTCGACCCCTTCCCGGCCCAGCGCGGCCTTGCCGCTTCCTGCCAGACTTTTCTGCAATCGGCCTGCAACGGCCTGCTCGCCGCGCTGATCGCGCCGCTCCTGTGGGATACGACCCTCGATCTGGCGCTCGGCATGGCCGCTTTGATGCTGCTCGGCGCTTGGGCGGCGCTGGCCCAGCGGCGCATACGCAGGCGGGTGGGACAGGCATACTCGCCACGATGAATAACCCGCAACGCCCCGACTTCAGCTCTGATTCCAGTCCTGATTCCAGTCCTGATTCCTGTCCTGACTCCAGCGCCGCCCCCGCCGCGCCCGCTGACCGCCGTCCGGGCGACCCGGATTTTTACAACCAGTTGAAGGTCGAAGTGCTCGACGGCAAGCTCTGGCTCGACCGCGCCATCGTGCTCGCCTATGCCGCCCTGGCTGGCGCGGTGGTGGTGCTGTTTACGCTGATGATCGACCGCGCCTTTGGTCTGTTTACCGCCATCACGGCGCGTCTCTGGTGGCTGCCGCTGCTCTCGATGCCGCTGTTGACCGCCGGCATCGTCTGGCTGACGCGCCGCTACGCGCCGATGGCGGCTGGTTCGGGCATTCCGCAAGTGATTGCGGCGCAGGACCCGGGCCTCGATCAGGCGGGCCAGCACGGGTTTGTTTCGCTCAAACTGGCGGTCGCCAAGCTGCTGCTCGGCGCTGCCGGTTTCGCCGCTGGACTGTCGATCGGCAAGGAAGGCCCATCGGTGCAAATTGCCGCCGGTGTCATGCTGCGCAGCCGCCGCTGGTTGAGTACAAACAGCCTGACGCCGCAGACCTTGCTGGTGGCGGGCGGCGCGGCGGGCATCGCGGCCGCCTTCAACGCGCCGCTGGCGGGCG
>JAITWU010000299.1 GCA_031285115.1 Azonexus sp.
CGAGGGCGCTGTAGACCAGGCCGCAAGGCAGCCAGCCCCACAACAAGCCCAGGGGAAACGCCTGCGCCACCGTCCGCGCTGGCAAAAAGCGCCGCGTCAGCGGTTGCAAACGCCGCCACAAATGCTGCCCGGCCCGCTCGGTAAAGGCCAGCGCCCGGGTCACGCCAAGGAGATAAAGGCCGAGGGCGACCAGCATCAGGTTAGCCAAAAGATAAAGCGCCAGACGCACCGGCCATTGCCCGCCCAAACCCAGACTGGCCGCCCCCACCCCGCCAGCCAACGCCCCGGCGGCGGCATAAGAGACCAGCCGCCCGCCGTTGTAAGCCAGATGCAACGACCACCGCCCCGGCCCGCCGAGCGACAGGGCGCTGACAATGCCGCCGCACATGCCGACGCAGTGAACGCCGCCGAGAAGGCCGACGAGAAACAGGGCAAGACAGGCGGAATCAGGCATGGCGAGGATCAAGACAGGAGCCGATCAAGACAGGGCGGCCAGTCTACCCCGATTACCGCCCGCTGAGGCCATCGGGCAAGCCCTGGCGGTTGTTTCGCCGCCCACAACCGCTCCCTCAAGGAAAGCGCGGTTGTGGGCGCAGCGAGACTCAAATGACTTTGGAATACCGCTTGCGCTCCCGATCAGCGCGCAGGTAGCGGTCGAAGACCATAGAGATGACGCGCACCAGCATACGGCCCGGCGGCAGGACGGTAATCCAGTCAGGGTCGATTTTGAGGAGGCCCGCCTCTTCCATTTCTTTCATTTCGTCGAGTTCAGCGGCGAAATATTTTTTGAAATCAATGAGATGGGCGCTTTCGATGCTTTCGATCGACAACTCGAAATGACACATCAACGCCTGGATGATCGAGCGCCGCAGAATGTCGTCCGCCGTCAGTTCAAGGCCGCGAAAGACCGGCAGCAGATGGGCGTCGAGCCGGTCATAGTATTCGTCGAGGGTCTTGACGTTCTGGCTGTAGGTCGGCCCGACTTTGCTGATCGACGAAATGCCGAAGGACAGCATGTCGCAGTCGGCATAGGTCGAATAGCCCTGAAAATTGCGGTGCAGACGCCCCTGACGCTGGGCCACGGCGAGTTCGTCGTCGGGCTTGGCGAAATGATCCATGCCGATAAAGACATAACCCGCCTCGGTCAGTTTTTTGATCGCCAGGGCGAGGATTTGCAGCTTGGCGTCGGGCGAAGGCAGGTCATTTTCTTCAATCCGCCGCTGCGGCTTGAAGAGGCCCGGCATGTGGGCGTAGTTGTAGATCGAGAGACGATCCGGGTCCATCGCCAGCACCCGCTCCAGGGTGCGGTTGAAGCCCATCACCGTCTGGTGCGGCAGACCGTAGATGAGATCGACCGAAATCGACTCGAAGCCGCTTCCGCGCGCGGCCTTGATCACATCAAGGGTTTCCGCCTCGCTCTGAATGCGGTTGATCGCCACCTGCACGCGCTCGTCAAAATCCTGAACGCCGACGCTCATGCGGTTGAAGCCCAGTTCGCCGAGGAGCGCGACGGTAGCCGCATCGACCTTGCGCGGATCGACTTCGATGGAGTATTCGCCGCCATCGAGCAGCTTGAAATGCCTTTTCGTCTCGGCCATCAACTGCCGCATTTCGTCGTGGGCAAGGAAGGTCGGCGTACCGCCGCCCCAATGCAGTTGAATCACCTCATGCTCGCCATCCTGCCCTTCGAGGAGGGCGCTCTGCAAAGCCAGTTCCCGGCCAAGATATTTCAGGTATTTGGCGCTGCGCCCGTGATCTTTGGTAATGATCTTGTTACAGGCGCAGTAATAGCAAATCGTGTTGCAGAAGGGGATGTGAAAGTATAATGAGAGCGGTCGGCTGATCCCGCCGATATTGCGCTTGCCCAGCCAGAGTTTGGCGGCTTCTGAATTGAAGGCTTCGACAAAGCGGTCTGCCGTTGGATAAGAGGTGTAACGCGGGCCATTGACATCAAAACGACGAATGATTTGGGGATCGAATACGAGGCTTTTTGTGGAAAAATTCATAAGTAATATCACCTTAGTACGTTGTGATTATGTTTTGGCAGTGTAATTGTATGGTTGACCTGGATCAATCGAACGCAGGTTGCGAATGACACAAGCACACGCACAAATACGCGCATTGAATCAGGACATGACATTGGCGGTCATCAAGACGGCCTGCTCCAGTTGCAATCTGCGCGAACTTTGTCTGCCTTACGGCCTCAGTCTGGAAGAACTGGAGCGTCTCGACGATCTCGTTTCGACCCGCCGCCGGATCAAGCGCGGCGACTCGCTGTACCGCGTCGGCGAAACCTTCAGCGCCATTTTCGCCATTCGCAGCGGCTTCTTCAAGACCGACGTGTTGCTCGAAGATGGCCGCGAACAGGTCACCGGCTTTCAGATGGCGGGCGAACTGCTCGGCCTCGACGGCATCTGCACCGAACACCACACCTGCAACGCCATCTCGCTCGAAGACAGTGAGATTTGCGCCATCCCCTTCAGCCGGCTGGAAAGCCTGTCGCGGGAAATTCACACCCTGCAAAATCATTTCCACAAAGTGATGAGCCGTGAAATCGTCCGCGACCACGGCGTCATGATGCTGCTCGGCACGATGCGCGCCGAGGAGCGGCTGGCCGCCTTTCTCCTCAACCTGTCGCAACGCTTCAAGGCGCGCGGCTTTTCGCATACCGAGTTCTACCTGCGCATGACGCGCGAGGAAATCGGCTCCTACCTCGGCCTCAAGCTCGAAACCGTGTCGCGCGCCTTTTCGCGCTTCCAGGAAGAAGGCTATGTCGCCGTGCAGCAGAAACATGTCCGCCTGCTCGACATCGACCAGCTCAAAGCCTTGATGAATCACCGCCTCTGATCCCGCCCCTCGCCGGGGGGCGTTCAATGCACCGTGCACACCATGCACGGGTCAAATGAGCGGACGATGTGCTGCACGGTGACTGGCGTCTCTTCGCCCGCCTGCGCGGATGCGCCTTCGAGCGCCTGTTCGAGCGCGCCGGGCGCGCCATTCTGGTCGCGCGGCGAGAAGTTCCAGGTGGTGGGCGAGACGATCTGATAGTTGGCGATATGGCCATCCCGCACCGTGACCCAATGGCCGAGCGCGCCACGGGCGGCTTCGTTGAGGCCAACACCCGTCCCCGCGCCGGGCAGACGCGCGGGCAAACAATACGGTTCATGCGGACGCAACTGTCCGAGCCAGTTTTCCATGAGCGGAATGACCTGGGCGAGTTCCAGCAAGCGGGCCAGCACGCGGGTGTAAACCGTGCCGCCGTGGCGTTCTGTGGCGTCACTGACCAGCGGCTGTCCGGCGTTGAGCTGGCGCGCGATGGCCCCGGTTTCGACGACTGCGCCCGCCAGGCGCGGGGCTTTGCTCCAACTGTAAGCGCCGGGCTTGTCGGCGTCGGGTGCGGTCTGCCCGTCGAGCGGATGACGCGCGGTGGCTGTGTCGGCAAACCATGCGTGACTAACGTCTTCGGTGATCGCGCGGGTATCGACGGCGGTTTTGTTGCCGCTCTGCCAGACACCGCCCGCCAGCGCATACGCGCCGTCCGGTTGTAGGTATGCGCCGTAACTCAAAAAGCGTCCAGGGCCGGGGCCAAGCTGCTGTAACGCCAGCGCCTGCGACAGGCTCAGGAACACGCGCAGATCGCCGCGCCACGGGTCCTGCGCGTACCACGCCCACAGGGCCGATTCGCTGTCGAGCGCGGCGATTTGCTCCAGCGGCGCGGCGAACATTTGTTCTTCCAGAAAAGCGCGGAATTCGCGGATGCTGGACAGCAGGCGCAGGCGCTCGGCTGTGTCGATGGGGCGCGTGCTGCCGCCCGGTTCGATGCCCTGCGTGTGCGGCCACTTGCCGCCCAGCGTACCGAGCAGCGTCAGCCAGCGCTGGCGCGCCGCGATGGCCTGCCGCGTCTGTGCGCCGCCGTGCGGGGCGTAGCGGCGCAGAACTTCCGTGTGCCACGGCTGGGCGGCGTAGATGGGCCGGGTGAAATCCGGCATGAAGAAGAGGTAGAAGTGCGCCACATGGTCAGCCATGCTTTCCGCCGCCAGCATCAGGTTGGTGGCGTGCAGGCCGTTGGGCGCGGGTATGACGCCCGCCATGTCGGCCAGCGCCCGCGCCGCCGCGACTGATTGCGAAACCGAGCAGATGCCGCAGATGCGCGGCACATAAACCAGCGCGTCGCGCGGCGTTTTGCCAGCGAGGATTTGCTCGAAGCCGCGATACATCGGGGCGTTGACGCGGGCTTCGCTGACACGGCCATTGGTGATGTCGAGCGTGACTTCGAGATCGCCCTCGACGCGGTTAAAGGGGCCGACGATGAGGCGGGTCATGTTTCAAGTCCCTCCTGCGAGAGGCGCATTTTCCCCCTCTCCCCCGGCCCCTCTCCCACAAGTGGGAGAGGGGAGTGTTTGGCGCGGGAGCAACCGTTCGTTTTCATTTCAACCGCGTCCTGCGCGCCACTGGCGGAACCACCAGATGATCGGCGGTGGCGTTGAGTTTGACGCGGCGCGGCGTGGCGGATTTGGAGAGCGAAGCCAGCACCACGAACCACGCTTTGGGCATGTCGGTTGGCAGGCCGATGGGGATGCCCGCCACTTTCGGCGTTTCATGAAAAGGGTGGCCCGGCTCCTGAAAGCCCGGCTCGGTGCAGGCCACGCAGGCGTAGCCGCCGCGCGTGCACGAGCCTTCGCCGTTCCACAGCCGCGTGTTGCAGTCGGCGTGCACCTGTGTGCCCTTGCAACCCATGTGCTCCATCAAGCAGCCGAGGTCGGAGGGTTTTTCGGCGCTGGCCTTGAACTCGTAATACTCGTTGCGCGTACAGCCGTGGTGCACCAGTTGGTCGGCATAAAAACGCGGGCGGGCGAAAGTGTCGAGATCAGCGGCGGTGAGCAGCCCGGCGGCCAGCGCCGTCAGCGTGTCGATGACCCAATGGGGATGCGTCGGGCAACCGGCGATATTGATGACGGGCAGCCCGCCAGCGGCGCGGAAATCGGCGCCGAGCAGGCCGCCCGGATGATCGTCTTCATATTGCAGGCCGCAGGCGTCGGTGGGGTTGCCGCCGCCCGCTGTGATGCCGCCCCA
>JAITWU010000302.1 GCA_031285115.1 Azonexus sp.
CCGGAAGCGACGGGCGAGGCTTACACCTGGTGGAGCAATCGCGGTCAGGCGCGGGCCAAGAACGTCGGCTGGCGGATCGACTACCAGATCGCCACGCCGAACCTCGCGGCAACGGCGCGGGCGGCAAGCGTGTACAAGGCCGAACGCTTCTCCGACCATGCCCCGCTGACCATTGATTACGACTTTGCCGCCGCTGGCGATTGATTTGACCCGGCGGACGGGCTACCCTCTACCTTCTACTCAACCAGCACACAAGAGGTCGAAAATGTCCGAAATACTCAGCCCCTCCAGCAAAGACAAACTGGTTTCCGACCTCAAGGTCGTCATTGCCGATACCGAAGAACTGCTGCGGGAAACCGCTGGCGTCGCCGGAGAAAAAGCCGGTCAATTGCGCGAGCGTCTGATCGTTCGCCTGCGTGACGCCAAAAATCGCCTGATCGACATGGAACAGGCCGTGGTCGAAAAAACCAAAGCCGCCGCCCGCGCCACCGATGATTTCGTCCATGACGAGCCGTGGAAAGCCGTCGGCATCGCCGCCGCCCTCGGTCTGGCGCTCGGCGTGCTGATTGGCCGCCGCTAACGGCATGGCGGCAGCGGCAGACGGAGAAAAAGACCGCGCCGGTCTTTTCTCCTCCGTCAAAAACACTCTCGCCACGCTGCTGGCGATTGGCAGGACACGGCTCGAACTCCTGATCGTCGAACTGGAGGAAGAAAAACTCCGCCTCCTGTCGCTGTGGTCGAAGGCGCTGGCGGCGGCGTTTCTTCTCCAGCTTGGCGTCATCATGGCGGTCTGCTGTCTGGCCGTCGTTTTCTGGGAATACCGGGTCTTCGTCTTCGGTCTCCTGGCTGCCCTTTTCATCGGCGGCGGCCTTTTCCTCGCGGCTTCCGTGAAACGTCAGGCGGCCAAGCCGGGCAAGCTGTTTCGCAGCAGTCTGCGCGAGCTTGATGCCGACATCAAATTGCTGCGGCGGCGCGGCAAAGCCGCCGATGAGTAAGCGCTCGCTCAAGCTGGCTGAGCGCCGTGGCGCTTTGAGCGAACGCATCGCCGCCCAGCGCGAACGGCTTGCCCAACACGCCACGGGTATCGAGCGGCTGTGCGCTGGTGGCGACGTGGCGCTGCACGGTGTCGATTGGCTCAAGCAACACCCGGTGACGGCGGGTCTGGCCTCCTTTGCCATCGTTCTGCTGCGCCCCCGCCGCGCCTTTCGTTGGGTCAAGCGCGGCTTTTTTCTCTGGCGCGGCTGGCGCTCGGCGCATCAACTGCTTGCTGGCAAACCCTGATTTTCGCCAGTCGCGCCGTTCCACGGCGCGACCTTGAAGAGCAGCAACATCCCCGGAAACGCCAGGGCAAAGCAGAGCCAGAAGAAATGAGTCCAGCCCAGCGCGTCGACCAGCCAGCCGGCGCTGGCGTTGATGAAAGTGCGCGGGATCGCCATCAGGCTGGTAAACAAGGCCAGTTGGGTCGCTGTATAAGCCGGATGCGTGGCGCGCGCCATGAAGGCGACGAAGGCGGTCGTGCCAAGGCCAACGCCCAGGGCTTCGCCGGAAATAACGATGGCTAGCGCCGCCAGACGCGCCGCGTCAGGCGGCGGCGTGACCGGGATGAAGCCGGATAGCCAGACGAAAAACCAGTCCAGCCCGCCCGTCAAAGAGGCGAGTTTGGCCGGGCCAAGCCAGGCCAGCCAGACAAAGCCGAGGATGCTGACTACCTGAACCACGCCGAACAGCCACAGCGCCCGGTTGATGCCGAGCTTCAACATCCACGCGCCGCCAGCAATGCCGCCGATGACGGCGGGCCACAGACCGGCATTTTTGGCGATCAGGCCGATTTCCGTCTTGCTGTAACCCATGTCGAGATAAAACGGCGTCGCCAGCGCGGTGCACAGCGAATCGCCGAGTTTGTAGAAGAAGATGAAGGCCAGCGCCAGCAGCGCCGGGCGCAAACCGTGACGGTTGAAAAATTCGGCGAACGGCTCGACCACCGCCGCCCGCAGGGTGCGCGGACTGCCTTCTGCCGCCTGCGGTTCGGCGACGCTCAAGGTCATCAGCAAACCCGGCAGCATGAAGGCGGCGGTGATGAGAAAAACGAGGCCCCACGGCAAATGGTCGGCGAGAATCAAGGACAGCGAACCCGGCACCAGACCAGCGACGCGATAGGCATTGACGTGAATGGCGTTGCCGAGGCCGAGTTCGGCGTCCGGCAGAATTTCGCGGCGGAAGGCGTCGAGCGCGATGTCCTGCGTCGCCGAGAGAAATGCCAGCGCCGTCGTCAGGCCGATGACCAGCGACAGATTTTCTTTCGGATTCAACTGTCCCAGCCAGGCGATGGCGGCAATCAGGCCGATTTGCGCCACCAGCATCCAACTGCGCCGCCGCCCCAGCCACGGCAGGATGCCGTAACGGTCGAGCAGCGGCGCCCAGAGAAATTTCCAGGCATAGGGAAACTGGATCAGGGCAAAAGCGCCGATGGCCTTGAGCGACAGCCCTTCGGTTTTGAGCCAGGCGGGGACGAGGTTGAGCAGCAGGTACAGCGGCAAACCCGAAGCAAAGCCCGTGAAGATGCAGATGAGCATCCGCCGGTTGAGGAGGGCGGCGAGCCAGGGGCGTTGTTTCAGTCCGGTTGCCATTGCTCAAACAGAGTGCGCTGCCGTTCCAGACTGCGGC
>JAITWU010000309.1 GCA_031285115.1 Azonexus sp.
GGTAATGTTGCGGACGTAGGTCACCTCGTAGCCGCAAGCCTTGAGCCAGCGGTAAACCATGTCGAATACCACCATCACCCGCGCGTGGCCGAGGTGGCAGTAGTCGTAAACCGTCATGCCGCAGACATACATGCGGACTTTATTGGCTTCGATGGGAACGAAAAGCTGTTTTTCGCGCTTGAGGGAATTATGGATTTTGAGCATTCGGGAAATGTCCATCGTCGCGCCGAGCCGTGCAAACCTATGGAACCACCGGCGTTTTTGATAGAATTGGAAGATTGTAAAACCTCCAAATCATAACATGGCAATGACCATCGGCCCCTTGGCCCAGCCCCGTTTCCGGCAGTTCAAATCTCTTCGCGCCGCAGCCTTCGGTCTGGCAATCGGCTTTACTGTCGGCTTTGCCGCGCCGGCCTTGGCCGACAATCTGCCGGAGGTGCAGCGGCTGATGAAACAGGGACAGTACCCGCAGGCGCTGGAAAAAGTCGACGCCTGGCTCGCCAGCCGCCCCAAGGATGCCCAGGGGCGCTTTTTGAAGGGCCTGATCTACACCGAAATGAACAAGCCGATCGAGGCGATCAGCGTGTTCACCCGCCTTTCCGAGGATTATCCGGAGCTGCCGGAACCCTACAACAACCTTGCCGTGCTCTACGCCCAGCAGCAGCAGTACGACAAGGCGCGCACGGCGCTGGAAATGGCGATCCGCACCCATCCTTCCTATGCCACCGCCTACGAAAACCTCGGCGATGTCTATGCCAGACTGGCCAGTCAGGCTTACGACAAGGCGCTGCAACTCGATGGCTCGAATGCTGGCACGCAAAACAAGCTGTCCCTCATCCGCGATTTGATCAGCACGTCCGGCAAGGCCAATGTCAAGCCGACCGGCGGCGCGACCACGGTTGCTGCGGTAACGCCGCCGCCAGTCAAGGTTGCCGAAGTCAAACCGCCCCCGGCTGCGCCAACCGCCAATGTCGTTTCGACCACGCCCGGCGCGGCGACGCCGCCGCCGCCGACAACGCCGCCCAAGGCGGCTGAAGTCAAACCAACGCCGGAACCGGCAGCAAAGACCGATACCGCCGACGAAGCTGTCAGCCGCGCCATCCACAACTGGGCCGAAGCCTGGCAGAGCAAGAATATGAAAACCTATCTGGCCGCTTACGCGCCCGATTTCCGCCCGCCCAACGGCGCCAGCCGCAAGGAGTGGGAAGCTGATCGCAGCAAGCGCATCACAGGCAAGAGCGGCAAGATTTCAATCACGATCGAAGATTTGCAGACCTCCATCAATGGCGACAGCGCGACAGCGAAATTCCGCCAGCACTACAAGGCGGGCAGCTTGAACAGTTCGGCGACCAAGACCATAACCCTGGTTCGTTCGGGTAGTCGCTGGCTGATCAAGGAAGAAAACGCGCGCTAATGTTCAGGGTGGCTCGCCGCAGATTTCTGATCGTCGGCCTGGTTTTCTCTCTGGCGGGCGTTCCTCTCCTCTACCGGCACTCCCAGTCGGTTGAAGCGGCCTATCTGCCCGCGCCGGAAAACCGTCCGGCGGCGGCGCTGGCCGAACCACTCCCAAATCTTGCCAAGGCGGGGCCGGAAGCGCAGTTGCTGGGCATTTTCAACGCCATCGAAGCCAACCGCTTGAATGAGGCGCTGGAACTGACCGAAAACCTGCTGCGCCAGCACCCTAACTACCGTCTCGCCAACCTCATCAAGGGCGACCTGCTGCTCGCCCGCACCCGGCCCATCGCTTCCTTCGGCGCACTCGCCAACGCCCCCGCCGACAAGGTGGCCGATCTGCGGGCGGAAGCCATCGTCCGCCTCAAAGCCTACCGCGAGCGGCCGGAAGATAAATTCATTCCGCGCTACCTGTTGCAGATGCAGCCCGATCAACGCTACGCCGTCGTCGTCGACATGCAGCGTTCGCGCCTCTACCTCTACGCTAACGATCTCGATAATGGTGGTCGCCCGCGCTTCGTCGCCGACTATTACGTCACCCAGGGCAAACTCGGCGGCGACAAATTCAGCGAGGGCGACAAAAAAACGCCCATCGGCGTTTATCACGTCACCGCCAACCTGCCCCGCCAGAAGCTCGCCGATCTCTACGGCAGCGGCGCTTTTCCAATCAATTACCCGAACGAGTGGGATCGCCAGCGCGGGCGCAGCGGCAGCGGCATCTGGCTGCACGGCACGCCCTCCAACACCTTCGCCCGGCCGCCCAAAGCGTCTGACGGCTGTGTCGTGCTGACCAATCAGGATCTCGACGCCATTGCCAAAAACCTGCAAGTCGGCCTGACGCCAGTCGTCATCAGCCCCTCGGTCGAATGGCTCTCTCTCGACGACTGGGCGAAAGAGCGCGACGAACTCAACGCCGCCATCGACGCCTGGCGGCGTGACTGGGAAAGCCGCGACACCGGGCGTTATCTGCAACATTACTCGCCGCGCCTGAAGGCCGGGAGCCAGGATTTCGCCGCTTTCGCCGCGCAAAAACAGCAGGTCAACGCCGCCAAGGAATGGATCAAGGTCGCCACCGACAATCTCTCGGTTTTCCGCAATCCCGGCCCGGATGAAGTCGTCGTCGTCACCTTCGATCAGGATTACCGCAGCAACAACCTCAGCAATCGCATGAAAAAACGCCAATACTGGCAACGTGAAAACGGTCAATGGAAAATCATTTACGAAGGGAGCGCCTGATGTTCAGGAAACTATCCGTCCTCGCCGCCGGCCTGCTGGCTGCCGCCACACTCTGGGCCGCGCCAGTGGTCGAGATGACCACCAATATGGGCAAGATCACCCTGGAGCTATACCCGGACAAAGCGCCGAAAACGGTCGAAATGTTCCTCTACAACGCCAAACACGGCTTTTACGAGGGCACTATTTTTCACCGCGTCATCAATGGCTTCATGATTCAGGGCGGCGGCTTCAACCCGGCGATGGAAGAAAAGAAAGTGCTCACGCCGACCCTGCAGAATGAGGCGACCAACGGCCTCACCAATGATCGCGGCACCCTCGCCATGGCCCGCACCCAGGACCCGCACTCGGCCCGCGCCCAGTTCTTCATCAATCTGAAAGACAACGATTTCCTCAATCACCGCACCAGCGCCGACCCGCGCGGCTGGGGCTACGCCGTGTTCGGCAAGGTCACACAGGGCATGGACGTGGTAGACAAAATCGCCAAAACGCCAACCGGCAATGTGGGCTATTACGAAAATGTGCCGACCACGCCGGTCGTCATTCAGAGCGTCAAAATCATTTCCGACAAATAAGGTTCCCCCATGATCAAACTTACTACCAACCACGGTGTCATTACCCTGCAACTGGACGCCGAAAAAGCGCCCAAAACCGCCGCCAATTTCATCGCCTATGTCGAATCCGGCCATTACGACGGCACCATTTTTCACCGCGTCATCAAGGATTTCATGATTCAGGGCGGCGGCATGGAACCAGGCATGAAGCAAAAAGACACCCAGGCCCCGATTGAAAACGAAGCCGCCAACGGCCTCGCCAATGATCGCGGCACGCTCGCCATGGCCCGCACCCAGGACCCGCACTCGGCCCGCGCCCAGTTCTTCATCAACCTGAAGGACAACGATTTCCTCAATCACCGCACCAGCGCCGACCCGCGCGGCTGGGGCTATGCCG
>JAITWU010000325.1 GCA_031285115.1 Azonexus sp.
TTTCCTGAACTGGTTGCCGACCGGGTCGAACTGCATGGCCTGTTGGCGGGTTGGCACGACAACATCGGCCACGCCCTGCTGTCGGCCCTCGGCTCGCCGGAATCGGTGCTGGTCGCCGTCCAGGAGCACGAAACAGACCGCGAGGTCAGCGAAGTCAGCAATCTTGCCGATCTGCTCTATATCGCCAACAAGATTGCCATCCGCCACGGTTTTGGCTGGGGCGACCCGGAGTTTGACGCCGAAGTGGACACCTCGGTGCTCGACCGGTTATTTGACGCCGCAACGCTGGCCGAGATTATTCAGGAGTCAGACGCCGAAGTGCGCTCGCTGAAGGCGGCCTTGGGTGGCTGATCTGCGGCTGAATCGCCAAAACTCAAAGCCTGCGGATTTTTTCCAGCAGCGCCGTCGTCGATGTCTGATGGATGAAGGGGATCGAATGGACGCTGCCGCCCCAGGCGCGCACTTCGCTTGCGCCGACGATGCGCTCGACCGGCCAGTCGCCGCCTTTGACGAGGATTTCCGGGCGGCAATCGACGATTCGTTGTAACGGGGTGTCTTCGTCAAACCAGGTGACGAGCGAAACAGAAGCGAGCGCCGCCATCACCGCCAAGCGATCATCGAGCGGATTGACCGGGCGATCATCGCCCTTGCCCTGACGTTTAACTGAGGCGTCGCTGTTGAGCGCCACCACCAGCGCCGAGCCGAGGGCGGCGGCCTGGGCCAGACAGGTGACGTGGCCGCGATGCAGGATGTCGAAACAGCCGTTGGTAAAGACCAATGGCCGTGCCAGCGCGGCGGCGCGGGCGGCAAGTTCTGTCGGCGGACAGATTTTGCTTTCAAAGACTGGCGCTACGTAGCTCATGGGTTTTGGCAAAAGCGGCGTCAGCGCGTTTCGACCGGCGCCGACCCGGCGGGCGGATTGGCTTTGCCGGAGAACTGGCTGTCGATGCGCCGCGTTTCGGCTTCGTCGATCACTTCAAAAATGTTGACCACCTTGAGCACGCCGGAGGTGGTGCGGGCGACTTCGACCGCTACTCTGGCTTCGCGCTCATTGACGATACCCATGAGGAAGGTGATGCCGCGTTCGGTGACGACTTTGACGTGGTTGGCCGAAATCTGCTTGCTATCGACCAGACGGCCTTTGACCTTGGAGGTGATGTAGCTGTCGTTGCTGCGATTGCCGAGCGAAGAAACGGGGCCGACGCCGAGTTCGTTGTACACCTCGCGGACGCCGTCGATTTTGCGCACTTCCGCCTCGGTTGCCGCCTTGGCCTCGGCGCTGGGCGCTTCGCCGGTCAGCAGCAGGCGCTTGTTATAGACGGTGATATTGATGTGGGACTGGTTCTGGTAGGGCGCGGGCAGGCGAGCGATGGCTTTCAACTCCATCGTCTGATCGTCGGTCTGGGTGCCGATCGTGCGCCGGTCGTGCGCCGACATGACGCCCACCGCCGCGCCGGTGACGACGGCGGGGAAGCAGCCGTGCAGCGTCGGCAGGGCAACGAGCAGGGCGAGGATGGCGAGAGGCAGTTTGTTCAGCAGTTTGTTCATGATTCGACTCCCAAAAGAAGGGCATCAATACCATCGCAGAGGCAATGGAGGATGAGGAGATGGGTTTCCTGAATGCGCGCCGTCCGCTCGACCGGCACGCACAGGTGAATATCGCTATCGCGCAGCATTTCGCCGATTCTGCCGCCATCGCGGCCAGTCAGGGCAATGACCGACATTTCCTGCTCATGCGCCGCCCTGATCGCCTCGATCACATTGGTCGAGTTGCCCGAGGTCGAAATCGCCACCAGCGCGTCACCGGCATGGCCGAGTCCGCGCACCTGACGCGAGAAAATCTGGTTGAATGAATAATCGTTGGCAACCGCGGTCAGGATCGAGCTGTCGGTCGTTAGCGCAATCGCCGCCAGTTCCTGGCGTTCCGCCTCGAAGCGGCCAATCAGTTCGGCGGCGAAATGCTGGGCGTCCGCCGCCGAGCCGCCATTGCCGCAGACGAGAATCTTGCCGCCGTCGATCAAGCCAGAGGTCAGCGTCTCGATGGCTGCGGCAATCGGCGGCGCCAAGGCTTCAACTGCTTGCAGCTTGGTTTGAACGCTGTCTTCAAAATGCTGGGCGACGCGGGCAATCAGATCCATCGGTTCGACTTCGGGGTGAGACTGGGCGGCCATTTTACATCACAGGCCGACAAAGACCTCGAAGCGCACCCGCCGCCACGGGTCGGGATGGCGGTTGAGTTCGGCGATGCGGGCGGTGAGACATTCGCCTGCATCGAGCGCCGCCGCCAGCGCCCGGTTGTTGGCGCGCGGCACGTAGCCAAGTTGATGGCCGCGCCATTCGACGCGGATGGCGTAAGGATCGTGGCGGTTATCCGGTTCGCGCGTGAGTTGCAGCGGGTCGCCGACGCGCAGTTGTTCCCAGTAATCGCCAACGGCGTAATACTGGCTGCCAGCGAGCGGCGAATTCTGGATCAGCAGGCGGACTTCTCCGGCCCCGACCTCTGCCGCCGCCAGCCACAGGCAGAGGCTAACAATCAGCGGCAAACGCATCGGGCAGCCATTCGAGACGTTCGCCCTCCAGCAGCACGCAGTCGAAGCGGCAAGGGCAGGCGGGGCGACCGGCGAGGTAGTGGCGGGCGGCAAGGATGATGCGCCGCTGCTTGGCGACGGTGATGCTGGCCGCCGCGCCGCCAAAATCGCGATTCTCGCGCTGGCGCACTTCAACAAAAACCAGCGTCGGGCCATCGCGGCAGATGAGGTCGATTTCGCCGCCGCGAACGCGGAAATTGCGCTCCAGCACACGCCAACCCCGGCTTTCGAGATAAGCGGCGGCAAGGCTTTCGGCCGCCCGCCCGCGCGCCGTGGTATTGTCTTTCTTTGTCTGTACAAACCACATAAGTTATTGAATGACAAAAGAATGCGCCGCATTGTATGTCGTCCCGACGCCCTTGGGAAACCTCGCCGACCTCACTCGCCGCGCTGAGGAAATTCTTTCCAGCGTGCCCTGGGTGGCGGCTGAAGACACTCGGCACAGCGGGACTTTGCTCAAATCCATCGGCGCTGCGGCGCGGCTCTTGCCAGCGCATCGCCACAACGAACAGGCGGCGGCGGCGCGGATCATCGAGCGTTTGCAGGCGGGCGAAGCCGTGGCGCTGATTACGGACGCTGGCACGCCGGGCGTCTCCGACCCCGGCGCGCGCATCGTCGCCGCAGTGCGCGCCGCCGCTTGCCGCGTCGTGCCGCTGCCCGGCCCGTGCGCGGCGGTGACGGCGCTTTCCGCCGCCGGTCTGGTTGACGAGCATTTTCTCTTTTACGGCTTTCTGCCAGCCAAAGCCGGGCAGCGGCGGCAGGTGATCGAAGATTTACGGGGGCAATCCGCCGCCCTCGTTTTTTACGAAGCGCCGCATCGCGTGCTGGAAACAGTGGCTGATCTTGCCGCCATTCTGGGCGAGCGCACCCTGGTCATCGCCCGCGAATTGACCAAGCTGTTCGAGAGCATCCACAGTTGCCCGCTCGGCGCGGCGCTCGACTGGCTGCAAGCCGACCCCGACCGCCAGCGCGGCGAGTTTGTGTTGCTCGTTTCCGGCGCGCCGGAGCAAAGCGACGCCGCTGAAGGCGAGCGGGTATTGCAGCTCCTGCTGGCCGACGGGCTGCCGGTCAAACAGGCGGCGAAGCTGGCGGCGGCGATTACCGGCATGGCGAAAAACGCGCTTTATGACCGCGCCCTGGCGCTGAAAAGCTAGAATCCTGAAAAATTCCGGAAACGCCTTCATGCAACTGACCATCACCCGCCCCGACGACTGGCATCTCCACCTGCGCGACGGCGCGGCGCTCGCCGCCGTGCTGCCGCATACCGCCGCCCGTTTCGCCCGCGCCATCGTCATGCCCAATTTGAAGCCGCCGGTCACCACCGTTGACGCGGCCGCCGCCTACCGTCAGCGCATTCTCGCGGCGCTACCGGCGGACATGGCTTTTGAGCCGCTCATGACGCTGTATCTCACCGACAACACGCCGCCCGGCGAAATCGCCAAAGCCGCCGCCAGCGGCTTCGTCAAGGCGGTGAAGCTCTACCCGGCGGGGGCGACGACCAATTCGGACGCCGGTCTCACTGACATCCACAAGGCCGACGCGGCGCTCGCCGAAATGGAGCGCCTCGGCCTGCCGCTCCTCGTGCATGGCGAAGTCACCGATCCGGCGGTCGATCTCTTTGACCGCGAAAAAGCCTTTATCGACACCGTGTTACTGCCCTTGACCCAGCGATTTCCGCGCCTCAAGGTGGTTCTCGAACACATCACTACAACCGACGCCGCCCAGTTCGTCGCCAGCGCCCCGGCCCATATCGCCGCCACCATCACCGCCCATCACCTCCTCTACAACCGCAACGCCATTTTTCAGGGCGGCGTGCGCCCGCACTGGTACTGCCTGCCGGTCTTGAAGCGCGAAAAGCATCGTCAGGCGCTGGTCGAAGCGGCCATTTCCGGCAATGCCAAATTCTTTCTCGGCACCGACTCCGCGCCACACGCCAAAAGCGCCAAAGAAGCCGCCTGCGGCTGCGCTGGCTGCTACACGGCTTACGCCGCCATCGAGTTGTATGCCGAAGCCTTTGAGGAAGCGGGCGCGCTCGATAAGCTCGAAGCCTTTGCGAGCTTTCACGGCCCCGACTGGTACGGCCTGCCGCGCAATCGCGACACGCTCACGCTCACAAAAGAAAACTGGACCGCGCCCGCCGTTTGCCCCTACCTCCCCGCCGACCCTCTGGTCCCGCTGCGGGCCGGTGAAACCCTGTCCTGGAAATTGCGTTGAGGAAAAACGCCATGCGCTTACACCATCTGCTCCTGTCTTTCTGCGCCGCGCCGCTGCTGACGGCTTGCGTCAATGATTCGGCCAGTTACTTGATCGACGGCAACCCCGATCACTCTTTGACCGTCATCCGCGAGCAGCCCTATTTCTGGAACGACAAAGTGAACCTGCAACTGGTCGTCGCCCGGATGCCGGACTGTATGCGCCGCCACCAGCTTGGCAGCGGCAACGAGCGGACGCAGGTTGAAATCTGGCAGGCGCCGTCGGGGGCCTACATCATTCGCCTCGGCAAGCGCATGTACGCGACCGAAATGCAAACCTGCGAGTCTTTTGCCCCGATCAATGGCGACCCGCCCGGCGGCATGGGCGATCTGAAAGGCGTTTTTCGGCTGCGCCAAGGGAAATGGGGCTTTGTCGAGGGCGCGATTTCCGGCGGCAACAATCGCGGCGACTGATGACCGACACCCGCTGGTCAGCGCCGCTGTTCGCGCCGCTGCGGCAATGGCTGGAACAACTGCCAACAGCCCCGGCGACCGCCGGTCTCAATGACCTGCTCGCCCGCCATCCACTGCCCGCCCCCAACGGCAGGCGCCTGCGCTTCGCGCCGCCCAGCGCCGACGGCTTGAGCTACGAAGCCCGCGTCTGGATAGAAGGCATCGTCGAAACCCGCCCCGACAACTGGCACGACTTCTTCAACGCCCTGGTCTGGCAGACCTTTCCCCGCGCCAAGCGGGCTATCAACGCCTGCCACATCGCCGCCGCAACACCGGACCGCGCCACGCGCGGCCCGCGGCGCGACGCGCTCACGCATTTTGACGAATGCGGTCTGGTCGTACTGTCGCCCCGCCCCGAACTGCTCGACCTGCTACGCCGCCACCGCTGGCGGGAATTATTCGTCGACCGGCGGCAAGCCACGCGCGCCGCCATGCGCTTTGTCGTTTTCGGCCATGCGACTTATGAGGCGCTGTTGCAACCCTTTCGCGGCCTGACCGCCAAAGCCGTGTTGTACGAAATTGGCGAGGACTGGCTTGATCTGTCAAACGCGGCCCTCAACAGCCGCATCGATGAACGCCTGGCCAACGATTTCACC
>JAITWU010000342.1 GCA_031285115.1 Azonexus sp.
CGCCCGCAAAGCAGGTCCCCTGTCGGATGCGGAAGTCGAGCGCATCAACCAGCTTCGCGACAAAACGCCCGCCGAGCCGCTGAGGTTTGAATGATCGTCCTCGACACCAATGTCATTTCTGAATTTTGGAAAGCCGAACCGAATCCCAATGTGCTGGCCTGGATGGATGCGCAGGCGGTTGAAACGCTTTATCTCTCCGCGATTACCGTGGCTGAATTGCGTTATGGGCTTGCGATCATGCCGAAAGGCAAGCGCCGCGCGACGTATCAGGAGGAACTTGAACAAGCGTTTTTGCCCATGTTTGCGGGGCGTGTGTTGCCGTTTGATCTGGATGTTTCACAAACCTATGCCGAATTGATGGCGCGCGCGAAGGCGCGGGGAGCAGCCATCAGTAAGGAGGACGGTTATATCGCAGCCACGGCGCTCACGCACGGCTTGATGGTTGCGACGCGTGACATCAACCCATTCAAAGCGGTGGAGCTGGACGTGATTAATCCTTGGGAAATCGTCAGGACAATCGCATGAATTGTTTTGGCATTTATTGTTTGGCGGCAGAATTTCTCGTTTGCCGAAAAAAGCCCTTCTCTCCTTGCGGGAGAGGGGGGGGGAGAGGGGGAAATGACCGGAATCGCTCTTTTAACCGCTTCACCCTCTCCCCCAACCCCTCTCCCATCAAGGGAGAGGGGAGTTGCCGGACACGTTGATTCATGCGATTGCCTTGGGGAAGTCGTTGCGTAAAGCGGTGATGCTGCGTTTTTTTGATGTGCTGTTCGCAGCGTTTGGCCTGCTGTTCGGCTCGCCGCTGTTGCTGATTTTGCTGGTGGGCGGATGGCTGGATACCGGCTCGCCGGTGTTCCGGCAAACTCGCGTCGGGCGCGATCAGCGATTATTTACGCTGCTGAAATTTCGCACCATGCGGGCGGATACGGCGCAAGTGGCGACGCATCTGGCCGATGCTTCCGCGATCACGAAATGGGGCGGTTTTCTCCGCCGCACCAAGCTCGATGAATTGCCGCAATTGTGGAATGTGCTGATCGGCGACATGAGTCTGGTCGGCCCCCGTCCCTGCCTGCCCAACCAAACCGAACTGATCGCCGAGCGCGCGCAACGCGGCGTTTTTTCCGCGCGACCGGGGATCACAGGACTGGCGCAGGTACAAGGCATTGATATGTCCGATCCGCAGCGACTGGCTGAAGTGGATGCGCGGATGCTCCAGGATTTTTCAGTGAGATGCTATTTCAAATACATTGTTCTGACGGCGCTGGGGCAGGGCGCGGGGGATCGGGTGCAAGGCAGGTGAGTATTGACCTGTTCGCCCGGCAAAAAACAAGAGACGCTATTGATTGAAACCATGAAAAAAACACAACCGCTCCATAACCTGCGCACTCTGGCGGCGTTTCTGCATGATGTGCTAGCTGTTGTATTGGCATGGCTATTGGCTTTCTGGTTACGCTTCAATTTTGAGATTCCGGCTCAATTTGCCTTGACTACCTATTCGACATTGGCTTGGCTGCTTCCTTTATTTACTGGATTGTTTCTCCTGTTTGGTCTTTATCGTGGGCGCTGGCGCTTTGCCAGTCTGTCGGATTTGCATCATCTGATTGCTGCTGTCGGGGTTGGGAGTTTGATGATGACGGCGGTTATTTTGTTTTTTCGCTTGCCGAATATTCCGCGCTCGGTCCTGGTGATGTATCCGGTCTTGCTGGCGGCGATCATGGGCGGCAGTCGTTTTGCCTACCGTAGCTGGAAGGAGCATCGGCTGTATGGGCCGACCCGCTTGAGCGGCCAGCCGGTTTTGCTGATTGGCTCAGACGAGGCGGTGGATTCCTTGATCCGGGAACTGAGGCGGAGCGATGTCTGGTATCCGGTGGCGGTGATTGAAAGCGATTCGACCCAGAGCGGGCGGCGTTTGCAGGGTCTGCCGATATTTTCGCCAATTGAACGGATCGGCGATGTTGCCGGACGTTTTGGCGTGCGCCACGCCATTATCGCCATGCCGGATATGACCTCCGACAAGCGGCGGCGGGCGACCAAACTGGCGGCGGCGGCGGGGTTGACGGTGATGACCGTGCCGTCTTACGACGATTTGCTTTCAGGGCGGCTGTCCGTTTCCAGCATTCGCAAGGTGGAGCTGGAGGATCTGTTGGGCCGGGAGTCGGTCAGGCTCGATGAAGACGGCTTGCATGGACTTGTCGCCGGGCGCGTCGTGCTGGTCAGCGGGGCCGGCGGCTCGATTGGTTCTGAGTTGTGCCGGCAGATCGCCCGCTTTGAGCCAGCGCGGCTGGCGCTGGTCGATTCGGCGGAATTTGCGCTGTACACCATCGACCAGGAGTTGGCTGGCGCATTCCCGGCGCTGGCCCGCCAGTGCTGGGCGGCGGATGTGCGCGACAGCGGGCGGCTGGCGGAAATTTTCGCCAATGAACAGCCTGCCGTGGTTTTTCATGCCGCCGCTTACAAGCACGTGCCGTTGATGGAGGAGGTCAACGCCTGGCAGGCGGTGCGGGTCAATGCGCACGGGACCTTGACCATCGCCCGGGCGGCGCAGCGGGCCGGAGTGGAAAAGTTCGTCATGATTTCGACCGACAAGGCGGTCAATCCGACTAATGTCATGGGCGCCAGCAAGCGCTTGGCCGAGCGCCTTTGCCGCGCCATCCAGGGCGCTGGCGGAACGAAGTTCGTCACGGTACGCTTTGGCAACGTGCTTGGCAGTAATGGCAGCGTCATTCCCAAATTCCGCGAGCAGATCGCCAGAGGCGGGCCGGTGACGGTGACGCATCCGGACATCGTGCGTTACTTCATGACTATTCCCGAGGCCGTCCAACTGGTGATGCAGGCTGGTTGCATGGGGCAGGGCGGCGAAATTTTTGTGCTCGATATGGGGGAACCCGTCAAAATCGTCGATCTGGCGCGCGACATGATTCGTTTATCCGGTTTCAGCGATGAGGAAATTCGCATCGAATTCACCGGCTTGCGGCCCGGCGAGAAGCTCTACGAAGAACTGCTGGCGAATGATGAAACCAGCTTGCCGACGCCGCACCCGAAACTGCGCATCGCCTGTTTGACAGATGCGCTGACGGCAGAGGAGCAGGCCGAGCTGCTCGCCTGGCTGGATTGCGAGGTGCGCCCGAGCGCGGCGGTCAAGTCGGGGTTGCGGCGCTTTGTGCCGGAATATTATGCCGAGGCGGCGGGTTGAGGGACGCAGAAGTCGCCAGGGCCAGAGCATCAAAATTCTTTAACGCTCAATGATTTACAGAACCGGCGATCAAGAACTTGTCCGTAAATTGGTTATCTGCACCCCCTTGACCCCTCCACCACGCTGCGCGTGGTCCCCCTCCCCATTGGCTGCGCCAATAGGGAGGATCGAAAACCACGGTGGCTCCAAG
>JAITWU010000348.1 GCA_031285115.1 Azonexus sp.
GTCTGATTTATTTTTGTAACAGCTATAAAAAAGAGGCTGCCGGTCTGGGCAGCCTCTTTTTGCTACGGCGGGCGGCGTTGCGTCAGCCCCTGGTCACTGCCCCGATCGCCTTGGCGACGTAAGCCATATTCTTGCTGTTGAGCGCGGCGAGGCAGATGCGGCCCGTGGAGACGGCGTAAATGCCGAATTCCGTTTTGAGGCGTTCGACTTGGGCGGCAGAGAGGCCGGTGTAAGAGAACATGCCGCGCTGTTTGGCGACGAAGGAGAAATCTTGCGCTACGCCCTCGGCCTTGATGGCGTCGACCAAGCCGACGCGCATGGCGCGGATGCGGTCGCGCATTCCAGCGAGTTCCTGTTCCCACTGGCCGCGCAGTTCGGGCGAGGCGAGCACGGCGGCGACCAGCGCGCCGCCGTGGGTCGGTGGGTTGGAGTAGTTGGTGCGGATGACGCGCTTGATCTGCGACAGGACGCGGGCCGCTTCATCCTTGCCGGCGGTGACGACGGACAGCGCGCCAACCCGCTCGCCGTAGAGCGAGAAATTTTTGGAGAACGAGCTGGAAGCGAAAAATTGCAGGCCGGAAGCGGAAAAAGCGCGAATCGCCACGGCGTCGGCGTCGATGCCATCGGCAAAACCCTGATAGGCCATGTCGAGGAAGGGGACGAGGCCGCGTTCCTTGCAGATGGCGACGACTTCCGTCCATTGGGCAGCCGACAGATCAGCGCCGGTCGGGTTGTGGCAGCAGGCGTGCAGCAGCACGACCGAGCCAGCGGGCATTTTGTTGAGGTCGGCCTGCATCCCGGCGAAATTGACGCCGCGCGTGGCGGCGTCGTAGTAGGTGTAATCCTCGACGAGGAAACCGGCGGCTTCAAAGAGGGCGCGGTGATTTTCCCAGGAGGGGTTGGAGATGTAGACCTTGGCGGTGGGGTTGAGGCGTTTCAGATAATCGGCGCCGATGCGCAGAGCGCCGGTGCCGCCGAGGGCCTGGGCGGTGAGCACGCGACCGGCAGCGAGCAGTTCGGAATCTTTGCCGAAGAGGAGGTTTTGCACGGCGTTGTTGTAGGCGGCGGGGCCTTCGATTGGCTGATAGCCGCGCGGCGGGGCGGCTTTGAGGCGGATTTCCTCAGCCGACTTGACGGCGGCGAGCAGCGGGATTTTGCCGTTGTCGTCGAAATAGACGCCAACGCCGAGATTGACTTTGGTCTCGCGCGCATCGGCGTTGAATGCTTCATTGAGGCCGAGGATCGGGTCGCGCGGGGCCATTTCCACCGCGGCGAAGATCGAAGAGGACATAACGACTCCGTGAAATAAAATAGGGGATCAGTGATAACGCGCCGGGCAGCTTGCGCGCAGACAAAAAACGTAAAATTTTACCATGACCGCCCCTGAGACGCCGCGCCCCGCTACCGAGGTCGCCACCTTTCCCGATAGCCCTTATCGCCTGCACCAGCCGTTTCCGCCAGCGGGCGATCAACCGGCGGCGATTGACCTGTTGCTCGAAGGCATTGCGGATGGCCTTGCTTTTCAGACTCTGCTCGGCGTTACGGGTTCGGGCAAGACTTACACGATGGCCAACGTCATCGCCCGCAGCGGGCGGCCCGCCCTGGTTCTGGCGCCGAACAAGACGCTGGCGGCGCAGTTGTATTCGGAATTCAAGGAGTTTTTTCCGGAAAACGCAGTCGAATATTTCGTTTCCTACTACGACTATTACCAGCCGGAAGCCTATGTGCCGTCGCGTGACCTGTTCATCGAAAAAGACAGCGCCATCAACGATCACATCGAGCAGATGCGGCTCTCGGCCACCAAAAGCCTCATCGAGCGGCGCGATGTGGTGATCGTGGCGACCGTCTCGTGCATCTACGGCATCGGCGACCGCGACGAGTATCACAACATGATTCTCACCATGCGCGTCGGCGACCGCATGGATCAGCGCGACATTGTGAAGCGCCTCGTCGCCATGCAGTACGAGCGCAACGAGATGGATTTTCATCGCGGCATTTTTCGCGTTCGTGGCGATGTGATCGACATCTTTCCGGCGGAACACGCCGAGCACGCCATCCGCGTTTCGCTGTTCGACGATGAAATCGAAAGCCTGCAATTCTTTGACCCGCTGACCGGCCAGTTGCTGCACAAGGCGCTGCGCTTCACCGTTTTCCCCGCTTCGCATTACGTCACGCCACGGGCGACGGTGCTGCGGGCGATCGAGGCGATCAAGGAAGAACTGCGTCAGCGCATCGACTTTTTCACGCAAAACAACAAACTGGTCGAAGCCCAGCGCATCGAGCAACGCACCCGTTTCGACATCGAAATGCTCGACCAGATCGGCTTTTGCAAAGGCATCGAAAACTACTCGCGGCATCTTTCCGGTCGCCGCGCCGGTGACCCGCCGCCGACCCTGCTCGACTACCTGCCGCGCGACGCCCTCCTGTTCATCGACGAATCGCATGTCGCCGTCGGCCAGGCGGGCGGCATGTACAAGGGCGACCGCTCGCGCAAGGAAAATCTCGTCGATTACGGCTTTCGCCTGCCCTCGGCGCTCGACAACCGGCCCCTGCAATTCGCCGAATTTGAAACCCATATGCGGCAAACCATTTTTGTTTCGGCAACGCCCGCCGATTACGAAAACAGCCACGCCGGGCAGGTCGTCGAACAAGTCGTGCGCCCGACCGGCCTGATTGACCCGCAAGTGCAGGTGCGCCCCGCCAGCACGCAAGTCGATGATCTGCTTGGCGAAATCAACCGCCGCGTGGTGGTCGGCGAGCGGGTGCTCGTCACCACGCTGACCAAGCGCATGGCCGAAGATTTGACCGATTTTCTCGCCGACAACGGCGTCAAAGTGCGCTATCTGCATTCCGACATCGACACCGTCGAGCGCGTCGAAATTATCCGCGACCTGCGTCTGGGCGAATTTGACGTTCTCGTCGGCATCAACCTCTTGCGCGAAGGGCTGGATATTCCAGAGGTTTCACTGGTCGCCATACTGGACGCCGACAAAGAGGGCTTTCTGCGCTCCGAACGCTCGCTGATCCAGACCATAGGCCGGGCGGCGCGGCACATCAATGGCGCGGCCATCCTCTACGCTGATAGAATCACCGACTCCATGCAGCGGGCGATTGCCGAAACGGAGCGGCGGCGCGAGAAGCAGATCGACTTCAACCGCCAGCATGGCATCACGCCGCGAGGCGTCACGAAAAAAATCAAGGACATCATCGACGGCGTCTATGATGTCGAATCGGCTCAGACCGAGCGCAAAGTGGCGGAACAACGCGCCATCTATGCGGCAATGGATGAAAAGACCGTCGCCAGGGAAATCAAGCGGCTCGAAAAAGAAATGCTGGAGCGCGCTAAAAACCTGGAATTTGAACAAGCGGCCGCGGCCCGCGACGAACTGTTCCGGCTCCGCGAACAGGTTTTCGGCGCGGCGCAGCACGATGCTGACAGAGAGGAGAGAAAATGAGCTATCGCGTATTGATGGTCTGCATGGGCAACATCTGCCGCTCGCCGACGGCGGAAGGCGTGCTGCGCAAATTTATCCAGCAGAACCGGCTCGGCGACAGAGTCGAAGTCGACTCCGCCGGAACACACGGCTACCACGTCGGCGAAGCCCCCGACAGCCGCACCCAGCGGGCGGCCAAAGCCCGCGGCTACGACCTTTCACAACTGCGGGCGCGCAAGGTGGCGCAACAGGACCTCGACTATTTCGACCTGGTTCTGGCGATGGACAAGAGCAACCTCGACAACCTCAAACGCATGGCGACGCCGGAACAAAGCCCGCGTATCAAACTGTTCATGGACTACGCCCAACACTTCGACGACGACGAAGTCCCCGACCCCTACTACGGCCTCGGCCACGGCTTCGACCTCGTGCTGGATATGGTCGAGGATGGGGCGGCGGGGCTGGTGGAGGAAATCAAGCGGGAGCTGGGGCGGCGCTGAGAGGCGACGCTGAGATGCGGTAAACAGCTTCGCGCATCGCTGGCCGCTTATTGCGCCGCTTGCCACGGTAGCCCGTATCAGCGCCTTGAGCGCGCTGAATCATGGCCGAACAGGCCGCTGTGTTCGTGTTCGCGGACCAGTTCTTTGAGCGTATCAATCAGGGCGCTGGAATTTTCTTCACCGAACGGACGCAGAATTTCCTGCTGATGCGCCTGCGCTTTGTCTACCAATCCGGCAATGCGCGCCTGACCTTCGGCGGTCAGGGAAACCAGGGTCTGCCGCCGGTCGCCTTCGGTGGTCTGGCGCAGGGTCAGGTTGCTCGCTTCAAGGCGCTTGACCAGTTTCGACAGGGTCGATTGCTTGATCAGCGCCAGTCGGCAAAGCGCGCTGATGGTTTCGCCCGCGCTGCCGTACAGGCAGGCGAGGACGCGCCATTCGGCGAAGGTCAGCCCGGTGCGGGCGACTTCGCGATGAAATTCGCTGGAAATCCAGTAACTCGCCTGTGACAGCCAGTACGGCAGGTATTGGTCGAGAAAGCGCAGCGGCGCTTGTTCCTGCTCCTGGGTGTTCGTTTCCGTGTTTTCTGTCATGTTCAGTCAGAACCTGTTGCGCCCGGTGCCTGTCGATGGACTTGATGAATTTTCATGTTTCATGATAACCGCAGCCTGCCCGCTTTGGCAACGGACAGCAGGCTTTGCCGCCCAAGCCCCGGTAAAGCCGCGCCAGACGGGGTGTTCGCGCAGTAGAAATTTTTCGGGAAAAGACACGGATTTGCGCTGTTATGCAGATTGAATTGCGCTGACAGTCATTTTTCATATGAAAATTCATATGAAAATTCTTTCAAATGCAAACGGGCTGCAAGCGCCCCCGATCAGTACAGCGTAAGGAGAGAACGATGAAGTATCAAAAGCACGAAGCCAAAGCATGGGCGCGCAAAAATCTGCCTGGCATCAACGGCGGCATCATCCAGCCGCTGAACAAGGATTACAGCATCGACTACGGCGGCACGCGGGCGTGGATCGAGCGGCAGATCGCAATGGGCGTCGATTCCATTACCTGTGATGGCGCTTGCGGCGAATGGCTGACTTATACGGTCGAAGAGCGCAAGAAAATTTATGAGGTGGCCGTCGATGCCGTGGCCGGGCGCGTTCCCTTGCTGGCCAATACCAGCCATCCGAGCATCATGGCGGCGGTCGAACTGGCGAAACATGCCCAGGCGGTCGGCGTCGATGCGCTGATGCATGTCACACCCTATGCCAATTGTTCCGGCAATGAAGGCGTGCTGCGCTATTACCAGTATCTCGCCGAGCGTGTCGATATTGGCATTTGCCTCTACAACACACGTCCGTCGGGTTATGTGCTGAGTCCCGAGTTCATCAAGGAGCTGGCCGAGAAAATCCCCAACGTTTGCGGCATCAAGCAGGGCATGGGCAGCCTCGATCAGACGCTGAGAGCCTATGCGCTGGCTGGCGACCTGATCGTCATCGGCGATCCTTTCGAGGATTACTGGCCGGAGCAGATGCGCTACATGCCGGATACGGCGATGCAGTTCTGCAATTTTGTCGGCGCTCTGTTCCAGACGCCGGAAAAGCCGCGTGTCACGCAATACACCCGGTTGTTCAAGGAAGGCAGGAGCGCCGAGGCGTACAAAATTTTCAACGAGCTTTCGCCCTTGCGCGTCCTTTTTCATGAGACCCAGGTCGCCTATTTGTCCGGCAAGGGCGTGTTTCCGCTCGCCGCGCTCAAATACTGGGCGGAAAAACTTGGTTTGCCCGGCGGCCCGGTGCGGCCGCCGTTCGAGACCCTGAACGCCTATACGCAGGGCCGCATCGACGCCCGTCTGGCTGAAGCCGGACTGGTCTGAGCGCCGCCGCGCCCGACAGAAACGAGGCCAGTCATGATTGGATTCGAGTTATCCGAAGAGCAGCGGCAGCTTCAGGAAACGGCCCGGCGCTTTGCCGAAAAGGAAATCAGGCCGCTGGCCGCCGCCGTCGACCGCGTCGCTGACCCGCGCCAGGCTTATCCGAAGGAGATCATCCGCAAGGGCTTTGAACTGGGGTTCCATTCTCTGCTGATTCCCGAAGAATACGGCGGCATGGGCGGTTGCACGCTCGACTACGCCGTCTTGCTGGAAGAACTGGCGGCGGGCGACATCGGCATGGCCAACGCTTTTCACGTCGTCATGTCGATGTCGGAAATGATCGCCCGCATGGGCAGCCGCGAGCAGTGCGAACGCTGGCTGAGGCCGATTGCCGAAGACGTGAGCGGCGAATACCTGATCTGTTTCGGCGCTACCGAACCTTCCGGCGGCAGCGAGATTTTCTGCCAGCAGCCCGATCCGAAACTGGGCGTCCGCACGCGCGCCGTGCGCGATGGCGACCATTACGTCATCAACGGCAGCAAGGTTTTCAGCAGCAACGCCAGCGTCTCCCGGCTCTATGGCCTGCTGGCGCGCAACGACAGCAGCAGGGCCAATGCCGAATCCTGCTCGGTGTTTTTCTTTGCCGCCGATACGCCGGGATTCTCGATCGGCGTCATCGAGGACAAGATGGGCCATCGCGCCTCGATGAATGGCGAACTCATTTTCGAGAACATGCGCCTGCCCAAGGAAAACATGTTGGGCCGGGAAGGCGGCGGTTTCGAGACGCTCAACGCCATTTACGACACCAATGGCGTTGGCACCGGCACAATGGCCGTCGGTGTCGCCCGCGCCGCTTACGAGGCGGCCCTGCAATACGCCAGGGAGCGCGAAATCTGGGGCCAGCCGATTGGCAAATATCAGGCGGTCGGCCAGATGCTGGTCGATATGAAGGCCGACATCGAAATGGCCCGCCTGATGGTGCGCCGCATCGCCTGGCAGGGGGCCAACCGCAATAGCGCCGAGGGTATGCTGCCGCCCAATATGGCCAAGGTTTATCCGGCCGAAATGGCGCGTCGCGTCACGGTCAAGGCGATGCAGATTTTCGGCGGCTCCGGCTACATGAAGGATTACCCGCTGGAGAAATATGTGCGCGACGCCATGGTGCTGCCGATCATCAGCGGCGCCAACGAAGTGCTCAAACATTTCATGGCGCAGCGCCTGCTCGACGCCTGACCGACGGAAACCATCATGAATCTGGACAGTCTGTTCAAGCCCAAATCCATCGCCGTTTATGGCGCTTCGGCAAGCGATAGCCGCAAGCTCGGCAACACGCTCTTGAAAAATGCCGCGAGCGGCGCTGGCGATGTCCTCGCCATCCATCCCGAAGCCGATACGATCGACGGTATTCGCGCCGTCGCCAGGCTCGACCGGCCAGTGGATCTGGCGTTGATTTCGGTGCCCGGCGAGCGCGTCGAAGTCGCTGTCGCCGACGCCGCCGCTGCCGGAACCGGCGCCGCCATCGTGCTCTCTTCCGGCTTTGGCGAAACCGGGGCGGCAGGGCGGGCCGTCCAGGATCGGCTGGTCGCCATCGCCCGCGCTGCCGGGATGCGTCTGGTCGGCCCCAACTGCATGGGCGTCGTCAGCCATCTGGGCGCTGACCGCTGGCTCAACGGCTCCTATTTCTGGCGCATTCCGACGGTGGCGGGCGGCTTGTCCTTCGTCAGCCAGTCCGGCGCTTTTGGCGGCATGTTTTTTGGCCACATGCGCGACCGCGGCTTGGGCCTCTCACGTTTTCTCAGTGTCGGCAACTCGGCTGACGTTGGCATCAATGATGCGCTCGAATGGCTGGGCGACGATCCCCAAACCAAGGTCATCGGCATGTTTGTCGAAGGTTTTGGCGACGGGCGGCGCTTTGTCGATATTGCCCGCCGCATCACCGCCAAAAAACCCGTGATCGTCCTCAAGGCGGGCAAGATGGCTGCTGGCGCCAAGGCTGCCGCCAGCCATACCGGCAGCATGGCGGGCAATCACGCCGCCGTGCGCGCCGCTCTGCGGCGGGCTGGCGTGATCGAAGCGAGCGACAGCGAATCTTTTTTTGATGCGATGGACGCCGCCGCCGCCGGATTGCGCCAGAAGCCCGGCAATATCGCTGTCGTCACCATTTCCGGCGGCCCCTCGGTGCTGGCTGCCGATGCCTGCGAACGCGCCGGGTTCAAACTGCCCGCCTTGAGCGCCGCCACCATCAGCCGCCTGCGCCAGTTGACGCCGTCGTTTGCCGCCCTGGGCAACCCGATTGATCTGACGCCGCAATGCCCGGTCGCCAATTTCATCCCGGCCATCGAGGCCATTTACGCCGACCCGGCCATTGACGGCGTGGTGGCGATCAACTGCGGGCTGGATCTGACGCCTTTCGGCGTTGGCGTGGCGCGCGGCGTCGCCGCCACCGGCAAAGCGACGGCGGCTTTCGTCCTCGATGCGCCGGGCGTCGAAGCCGAGATGGCCAAGGCTGGCGTCATGCGCTTCGCTTCGCCCGAACGCGCGGTCAACGCCCTGGCGGCGGGAGTCTGAAGATGAAAACCTTGAGTGAATGGGAAAGCAAACGGCGGCTCGCCGGTCTGCCGTATCCCAAAGAATTGCTGGCGAAATCGCGGGCGGAGGCTGAGAAATTCGTCGCCGCGCTGGGCAAACCCGTCGTCGCCAAGGCTTCCGGCGTCGCGCACAAGACCGAAGGCGGGCTGGTGCGTTTCAATATCGACGGGCAAACGGTCGGCCCGGCGTGGGACGAACTCGCCGCCGCCGGGGATGGCGCGGTGCTGCTCGCCGAGCAGGTGAAAGCCGAGCTGGAGCTGATCGTCGGCGGCTATCGCGATCCCGCTTTCGGGCCGCTGGTGACCATTGGCATTGGCGGCATCGCGGCGGAAATTTTTGGCGATGTGGTAGCCATTCTTGCCCCGCCGGAAGCAGGCGAAGTCGCGGCAAGCCTCGAACAACTGGCCGGACACAAGTTGCTGCAAGGGATTCGCGGCGGCCCGGCAGTCGATGTCGAGGCGCTCGCCAGGGTCGTCGATGGCGTGGCGAAACTGTTGCTCGACGACGAGGCGGTTGCCGAGATCGACTGCAACCCGGTCATGGTGTGTCAGGGGCGGCCCGTTGTCGTCGATGCGCTGGTCGTCCTTGACGACGGCGGCGCTTGAGCGTCGCCCGGTCTTTTCAATCCGGAGAATCGAGCATATGCAGGAAATCACAACCTATCTTGCGCCGCGTAGCCTCAATGAAGCGGCGCAGGCAATGGCGGCGGGCGATGTCACCGTTTTCTGCGGCGGCACCGACCTCGCGCCGCAGACCGAATCAGGCGCGCGCCAGCACAGCGCCTGCCTCATGAATATCCGCCGCATCGAGGGACTGGGCGGCATCGAGGAAAAAGATGGCGACATCCGCATCGGGGCGCTGACCACGGTCAGCGAAATCCGCCGCCATCCGCTGATTGCCCGCGTCGCGCCGATTCTCGCTGAAGCGGCGGAGCATTTCGCCAGCGACCAGATTCGCAACGTGGCCTCAATCGGCGGCAATATCTGCAATGCTTCGCCCGCTGGCGACATGATCAATCCGCTCCTGGTGCTCGATGCTGCCGTCGAATTGGCGAGTTGGGCCGATGGCGCGGTGCAAAAGCGCAGCGTGCCGCTGGAAAATTTCTTCACCAGCCCGCGACGGACGGTCAAACGCGCCGAGGAGCTTCTGACCACGGTTGTTTTCAGGAAACCGGCGGCTGATTTCGTGGGTCGTTTCCGCAAATCCGGCCCCCGGCCAGCCCTCGAAATTTCAACGGTATCGGTCGGTGTCGGCGGCAATTTCAGCGCTGGCGTCTTGCGCAATGCGCGCGTCGCCTTTGGCTCCGTTGCGCCGACGCCGCTGCGCGCCCGCCATGTCGAGGTCGTCCTCGAAGGCCGCAGGCTCGATGCCGATGTCATCGGCGCGGCGCTGGTCGCCGCCCGCGACGACGCGAGGCCGATCGACGATGTTCGCGCCAGCGCCTGGTATCGCAGTCATCTCGTCGAAGTATTCCTGGAGGAGGCTTTGCATCATGTCCGTGGAAATTGAAATCCGCTTCACGCTCAATGGCCGCCCCGTCTCGGCGCGCATTGGGCCAACGATGAAAACGCTGACCCTGCTGCGCGAGCAGTTTGGCCTGAGCGGAACCAAATACGCTTGCGGCGAAGGTGAATGCGGCGCTTGCACCATCCGCGTCGATGGCAAAACGCAGAACAGTTGCCTGATGTTCGCCGCCGACTGCGATGGCCGCGAGATCGTCACCATCGAAGGTTTGAAAACACCGGCGGGCATGAACCCGGTGCAAAAGGCTTTCGTCGAGCATGGCGCGGTGCAGTGCGGTTTCTGTATGCCGGGCATGATCATGCAGGCCGACTATCTGCTCGGCAACAACCCGCAACTGACGCGCCAGGAAGCGCAGCGCGGCCTGGAAGGCAACCTTTGCCGCTGCACCGGCTACACCAAGGTGCTCGACGCCGTCGAATCCGTCGCCAGGCAGAAGTGCTGCGGGCAATGCTGAAGGAGAAACGCCTCATGGAACAGAAAGCCGCCGCCCCCGCCATTGCCAGGAAAACCCTGATCGGCCAGCGCATCAAAAAGCCCGACGCGCCCGACAAGGCCAGCGGCAAAACCCGCTACATCAACGATATGGCGTTGCCGCAGATGCTGCACGGCAAAGTACTGTTTGCTGGTCGGCCACACGCCAGAATCGTCCGCCTCGACACCTCGGCGGCGGAAAAACTGCCGGGCGTACATGCTGTCCTGACCGGCAAGGACGCCGTTGGTCTCAATTTTGGCTTCGTCCGCGACAATGTGCCGCTCAAAAGCATCGTCCGTTGCGAACACGACGAGATTGCCGCCGTCGCCGCCGAAAGCGAAGACATCGCGCGTCAGGCGCTCAAGCTGATCGAAGTCGAATATGAAGATCTGCCGGGAATCTTCGCGCCCGAAGACGGGGCGAGGGCCGATGCGCCGCTCTTGCGCGACAATTTTCCCGGCAACAAAAGCCTGCATTTCGCCTTCAAACACGGCGATGTCGCCGCTGCCGAAGCGGCTTCCGATTTCATCGTCGATAGCGTTTTCCGCCCGCACCACGTCACCCATTGCTGCATGGGAACTTCCTGCGCCATTGCCGATTTCGACGACAACGGCAAACTGACCATCTGGACGCAGAGCCAGTATCCCTACAACTACAAAATGGATCTCGCCCCGGCGCTCGGCATCCAGCCCGGCGACATCCGCGTCATCCAGCCGCCGGTCGGCGGCGCTTTCGGCTCCAAGCTCGATGTTTACCCCTACGAGCCGATTGCCGCGCTGCTCGCCAAAAAAACCGGGCGTCCGGTCAAGGTGATGTATTCGCGTGAAGAAGAATTCAAGGCGTCGCCCACCCGCCAGCCCGCCGTCATCCACATGCGCACCGGCTGCAAGCGCGATGGCGCGCTGACTTTCCGCAGCGCCGACGTGCTCCTCGACAACGGCGCTTACACCTCGTGGGGGCCGACCATTCCGGTCATCATGATGCGCACCACCTCGGGTCATTACCGCGTGCCGGTGGTGGACTTCAAAGCCCAGGCCATCTACACCAACAATCCCTACGCCGGGTCGTTCCGGGGTTACGGCAATGTCCAGACCACCTGGGCGACGGCGCAGCAGATGGATATGCTGGCTGATATGGTCGACCTCGATCCGCTCGAATTCCATATCAAAAACGCGCAAAAATCCGGCGAATACACGCCGCAAAAATCCTTTCTGCGCGAATGCGCGCTTGCCGAATGCCTTGAAGCGGCAGGCAAAGCCAGCGACTACAGCAGAAAGCGTAAAGAATACGCGGCGTTGCGCGAGACGCCGGGGCGCTACAAAAAAGGCATTGGTCTGGCGTCTTCCATCCACAACGCGGGCGGCGCCAAAATCCATAAATCGGACGGCATCGGCACTATCCTCAAAGTCGATGATTACGCCCGCGTCACCGTCATCAGCGGCGCTTCCGAAATCGGCCAGGGCATCGACGCGGTGATTACCCTGATCGTTGCCGAAGAACTCGGCGTGCCGCTCGAACATGTCACCCTGGTCAATAACGATTCCGACATCGCGCCCTGGGATGTCGGCGTCCATGCTTCGCGCACTACCTTTATCGCTGGCAACGGCACGCGGCGGGCGGCGCAAAAAGCCAAGGCGCAGATTCTTCAGTCCGCCGAAAAATTCCTCGGCGAAGCGGCGGAGACGCTCGAATTGCGCGGCGGCCACGTCGTCCGCGACGCCTGCGGCACGCCGCTCATCAAGCTCGACCGCCTGCTGCGCCAGATGCACTTTCAGGACGAGCCGGAACTGGTGATGGTGACCGACTATTACGAGCCGAAAAGCGAGCCGGAAGGCGCCAGCCACATTTCGGATCATTCCGCCGCCTATTCGCACGCCGTGCATGTCGCCGAAATCACCGTCGATACGCTGACCGGCGAAATCGAGGTTGACCGCATCACGGTCGCCCAGGATGTTGGTCGCGTCATCAATCGCATGGGCCTCGAAGGGCAGATCGAAGGCGGCATCGCCATCGGCCTCGGCTATGCCTTGAGCGAAAACATGCAGCTTGAGCGCGGTCTGCTCAAAAACCCGAGCTTCCGTGACTACAAGCTGATCACCGCGCCGGAAATGCCGCCGCTCGATATGCACTTCATCGAAAGCGACTGCGCCGAAGGCCCCTACGGCGCCAAAGGCATTTCGGAACTGCCGACCATCGTCATCGCGCCCGCCATCGCCAATGCGCTCTACAACGCCACTGGCGTCCGCCTCTTCGACCCGCCGCTGGCGCCGGAAAAAGTGGCGCGGGCCATCGCCGATCTGCGGCAAAGCAGGCCGTGAGCCGTTGCGACTGACAGCGCCAGACATCCGGAGTCGACCATGAACATCGCCGAGTGGATCGAAAAATGGGCACAGGCCACGCCGGACAAAGAGGCGCTGCGTTTTGAAGGCGACGCATTGACCTACGCCGAGTTCAATACGGCCATCAAAAACCACGCCCGCATGTTGCGCAACGAACTGGGCATCCGGCCCGGCGACCGGGTCGCTCATCTCGGGCAGAACCATCCGCGGATGTTGATTGGCCTCTTCGCCTGCGCCCGCCTCGGGGCGATTTTCGTGCCGCTCAACTGGCGGCTGGCGGCGCAGGAACATCTCTACATGCTGCGCCATTGCGGCGCGGCGGCGCTGGTTGTCGATGATCCGTATGTC
>JAITWU010000372.1 GCA_031285115.1 Azonexus sp.
GCCACTGGCCGTCATCCGCCTTGAAGCGGACGGCAGCATCCAGGTCAAATCAAATACCGATCAAGATTTCGCACCAGCCACCATCCTGCCCGGCCTCACGGTTCACTCCTGGCTGACCGTGCTCCGCCTCAAACTGGCCGACGGCAACCACTGCGCCCTGCTATTCTCGCCCGACAACCTCCCCGCCAACGACTTCCGCCGCCTGCGGGTATTTTTGCGCTGGCGGGTCGCAGCGGGCGGGCCAATCACCTGAATATATGGGTGCCCTGTCTGCGCCGCCATGATTTCTGCGCCGGTCGGAATCCTGTTTTTGCAACCCGGGTTGGAAAAGATCGCTCGAAGTTCTATTCCTGATTGCCTATCATCTTGACGAGTTTCGACAGGGAGCGACACATGGCGCAGCGCGAACGCATTGACAACACCACTGAGGAGGCCGTCCGGCGCTTCCTTGATTTGCTCGCCGTCCGCTACGAGATGGTCGGCGCAATCATCTGGAAACCGGCGTCAATATTTCGCCTCTGCCGGTATGGCTGGACGAATGGGAACACCCTGAGAGCTACTCGAATCCTGCGCTGCTGTACAACATTGCCAGCGAGGGCGTCAGACTGTGAAGGCGCAAGACTTGATGGCATGTGGGCAAAACGCACAAGGGCGTTCTTAGCACCTTCAGTGATCGCCTGATCAAAAATGGGCCGTTGCCAAAAGAAATGGGCCGCCTCTTGAAATACGCTGAAACCTTCCGCTACGTAGCTGATTACGAGGGCGCTCCGGTAGCGTTGAGCGATGCGCGGAACATGGTCGGGCAAGCGGAAATATTCGTGGCAGCCATGCAGGCTGAGTTCATGCCGAAAGAACCCGGCGACGATAGCGATGGGATGCAGGAAACCACCTGATTGCGACGATCCCTTTATTTCTTCCGCCGCCCCGCGCTGCCTCTGAGCACCGTGTTTTTCGGTTTGTCCGCCAGTTCCGGATAATCGCGCGAGTAGTGCAGGCCCCGGCTTTCCTTGCGGCGGATGGCGCAGCGGATGATGAGTTCGGCGGTGAGCACCAGATTGCGCAATTCGATCAGGTCGTGGCTGACGCGGAAGTTGGAGTAGAACTCGTGGATTTCCCGTTTCAGGAGGCGCACCCGGCGCAGCGCCCGTTTCAGGCGCTTGTTGGTGCGGACGATGCCGACGTAGTCCCACATGAAGCGGCGTAGTTCGTCCCAGTTGTGGGAGATGACGACTTCTTCGTCGGCGTCGGTGACGCGGCTTTCGTCCCATTCGGGCAGGGCCGGGAGCGGCGTCGGGCGCAGGGTGAGGATGTCGTTGACTGCGGCTTCGGCAAAGACCAGGCATTCGAGGAGCGAGTTGGAAGCCAGTCGGTTGGCGCCGTGCAGCCCGGTGCAGGAGGCTTCGCCAGCGACGTAGAGGCCGTCGACATCGGTGCGGCCGCGCTGGTCGCAGACGATGCCGCCGCAGGTGTAGTGGGCGGCGGGGACGACGGGAATCGGCTCGCGGGCGATGTCGATGCCGAGTTCGAGGCAGCGGGCGTGGATGTTGGGGAAGTGCTCGCGGATGAAGGTCTCGCCTTTATGCGAAATGTCGAGAAAAACACAGTCGAGGCCGCGTTTTTTCATCTCGAAGTCGATGGCGCGGGCGACGATGTCGCGCGGTGCTAGTTCGGCGCGTTGGTCGTGGTCGGGCATGAAGCGGCTGCCGTCGGGGAGCTTCAAAAGGCCGCCTTCGCCGCGCACGGCTTCGGAAATGAGGAAGGATTTGGCCTGCGGGTGGTAGAGGCAGGTTGGGTGAAACTGGATGAATTCCATATTGGCGACGCGGCAGCCCGCCCGCCAGGCCATGGCGATGCCGTCGCCGGTCGAGGTGTCGGGGTTGGTCGTGTAGAGATAGACCTTGCCCGCGCCGCCGGTGGCGATCAGGGTGCTGGCGGCGCTGATGGTGACGACTTCGCCGTTTTCGGTATCGAGCGCGTAGGCGCCGAGGCAGCGTTTTTTGTCGCTGCCGAGTTTGTCGCCGGTAATCAGGTCGATGGCGATGTAGTTTTCGAGCACGGTGATATTG
Organism: Azonexus sp.; assembly: GCA_031285115.1. Taxonomy (GTDB): domain Bacteria; phylum Pseudomonadota; class Gammaproteobacteria; order Burkholderiales; family Rhodocyclaceae; genus Azonexus. Next base: position 2,067 of record JAITWU010000372.1, read on the forward strand.
CGGGCGGCCCGGACTTTGGGGGTGAGCGTATCCTGCACCGCCGAACCGGTGGCGTCCGCCACATGGATGACGCGCCGGGCGCTGTGGCCACCTTCGCGGGTCAGGTGGTAACCCGAGGCATCCTTGGTGAAGGGGACGCCCTGCTCGATCAGCCATTCGATGGCCCGCCGCCCGTTTTCGACGACGTGGCGGGTGGCTTTGGGGTCATTCAACCAGGCGCCAGCGACCAGAGTGTCGTGGATGTGCTCCTCGATCGAATCCTGACTGTCGAGCACGGCGGCGATGCCGCCCTGCGCCCAGCCGGAGGCCGAATCTTCGAGCCGCCGCTTGCTGATGAGGGCGACCCGGCAATGCCCGGCCAGACGCAGGGCCGCCGATTGCCCGGCGAGGCCGCTGCCGATGATAAGAACATCAAAGTTGAGCGCCATTTCTTTTCAGGGACATTGATGGGTCGCGAAATATAGCATGGGGCCGTCGGCCTGCCGCGTTGTTACAGATGCTCACAATAAGCGTTCCCCGTGAGAAAAAATGGCTGCGCTATACTGCGGCGAAAAATGCCCGTTGAGAATAGAAGCCGACGATGATCCCCGGAAAGAGCCATGAGTGAACGCGAAGCCGATCAGTTGCTGGTCGAGCGGGCGCAGGGCGGCGACCGGCGCGCCTTCGACCAGTTGGTCAGCAAATACCAGAGGAAGCTCGGGCGTTTGCTGGCGCGCTTCATTCGTGATCCGGCGGAAGTCGAAGATGTCTCGCAGGAAGCCTTTATCAAAGCCTATCGCGCGCTGCCTGCCTTTCGCGGCGAAAGCGCCTTTTATACCTGGCTGTACCGGATCGGCATCAACACCGCCAACAATTATCTGGTCTCGCAAGGGCGCAAAGCGCCGACCTCGACCGGGTACGACGCCGAAGAGGCCGAAGGTTTCGAGGATGCCAGACTGTTGCGCGACATCAACACGCCGGAAAGCCTGTTGCTCTCCAAGCAGATCGGCCAGACGGTCAATGCCGCGATGGAGGCGCTCTCCGAAGATTTGCGCACGGCCATTGTCCTGCGTGAAATCGACGGACTCTCTTACGAGGAAATTGCCGAGATGATGAATTGCCCGATTGGCACCGTCCGCTCCCGCATCTTCCGGGCGCGCGAGGCGGTGGCTTCGTCCTTGCGCCCTTTGCTCGATACCGCGCCGGATCGTCGCTGGTGAACCCTGTTTTTCCCGTTGCTGATTTTTGAGGAGGTCATCCGCCCATGAAACGTCTCATCTTCCTGTTTTCGTTTTTGCTCCTGAACACGCTCGCCTTCGCCCAGACGCGCGGGCTGCCGGATTTCACTGAACTGGTTGAAAAACAAGGCCCCGCCGTGGTCAATATCAGCACGACGCAGACCGTGCGCGGCAGTCCGCATGGGCGGATGTCGCCTTTTCCGTTTGATGAGGATGATCCGGCCTTTGATTTTTTCCGTCGCTTCATGCCGCCGCATTCCCCAGGCGGCAACGGTGCGCCGCGGGAATTCCAGAATAAATCGCTCGGCTCCGGCTTCATCATCGGCGCTGACGGCTACATCATGACCAATGCTCATGTCGTCGATGGCGCTGATGAAGTGACCGTGCGCCTCACCGACAAGCGCGAATTCAAGGCCAAAATCATCGGCGCTGACAAACGCACCGATGTCGCCTTGCTCAAAATCGACGCAACCGGCCTGCCTGCCGTCAAATTGGCTGATCCGGCGCAATTGAAAGTCGGCGAATGGGTGGTGGCGATTGGTTCGCCCTTCGGCTTTGACAATTCGGTGACGGCGGGCATCGTCTCGGCCAAGGGCCGTTCCCTGCCGCAGGAAAATTACGTACCCTTCATCCAGACCGACGTTGCCATCAACCCCGGCAATTCCGGCGGGCCGCTCTTTAATATGCGCGGCGAAGTGGTCGGCATCAACTCGCAGATTTACAGCCGCAGCGGCGGTTATCAAGGCGTTTCCTTCGCCATTCCGATTGATATGGCGATGGACATCCAGCAGCAGTTGCGCAATAGCGGCAAAGTCAGCCGTGGGCGCATCGGCGTGGTGATTCAGGAAGTGAGCAAGGAACTGGCCGAATCGCTCGGTCTCTCGAAGCCGATGGGCGCGGTGGTGAACGCCGTGGAAAAAGGCGGCCCCGCCGAAAAAGCCGGGCTGGAGCCGGGTGACGTGATTCTGCGCCTCGATGGCAAGGCGGTTGAAAGTTCTGCCGACCTGCCGCGCATGGTGGCGGCGATCCGTCCTGGCGCCCGCGCCACCTTGCAGGTCTGGCGCAAGGGCACAAACCGCGACATTGCGGTGACTGTGGGCGAAATGCCTGACGAAAAAACAGCGACCGCCAAAAACCCGCGCGGTGGCCCAAAAACGCCGGAACAGGCGGCCAACCGGCTCGGCCTCGTGGTCAGCGAGCTTTCCGCCGAGCAAAAACGCGAATTGGGCATCGACCTTGGCCTGATCATCGACGATGTCCGTAGCTCCGCCGCCAAGGCCGATCTGCGTCCGGGCGACGTGATTTTGGCTGTCATCAGCCGTGGCGCGGCGACCGAGATTCGCTCGGTCGATCAGTTCAACAAACTACTCGCCGGTTTTGGCAAAGGCAGCAATGTCACGCTGCTGATCCGCCGTGGCGAGATGCAGACTTTCGTCACCATTCGCAGTGTCAATGGCGATTGAATGGCGATTGAACTGACCCTGTTGAGCCGCAACTACTGCCACCTCTGTCATGAGATGGAGGTGGCGCTGGCGCCGCTGGCCGAAGAATTTGCGGCGACGGTGACGGTGCTCGACGTTGACGCCGATCCAGCGCTCGAAGCCCGCTATGACGAACTGGTTCCAGTCTTGCTGCACGGCGAGCGGGCGTTGTGCCACTACTTTCTCGATCCGGCCAAAGTCCGTGAATATTTGGCCGGACTCCGTTAAAATGTCAGGTCTTCTGAACAGGGAAGGGCGCAGAAAAAGCGCCCTTTTTTAATCCCGGCAATGGATCACATCCGCAATTTCTCCATCATCGCCCACATCGACCACGGCAAATCGACGCTGGCCGACCGCATCATCCACCTTTGCGGCGGTCTTTCCGACCGCGAAATGGAAGCCCAGGTGCTCGATTCGATGGACATCGAAAAAGAGCGCGGCATCACCATCAAGGCCCAGACGGCGGCGCTCAGTTACCGGGCGGAAGATGGCCAGGTCTACAACCTCAATCTCATCGACACGCCCGGCCACGTCGATTTTTCCTACGAAGTCTCGCGCTCGCTCTCGGCCTGCGAGGGGGCGCTGCTGGTGGTGGACGCTTCGCAAGGCGTCGAGGCGCAGACGGTCGCCAACTGCTATACCGCCATCGAACTCGGCGTTGAAGTGCTGCCGGTATTGAACAAAATTGACCTGCCCTCGGCTGACCCCGACAGCGCCCGGCAGGAAATCGAGGATGTGATCGGCATCGACGCCGCCGAAGCCGTGCTCGCCTCAGCCAAAACCGGCCTCGGCGTAGCCGATGTGCTCGAAATGGTGGTCGCCAAAGTGCCGCCGCCTTTGGGTGACCCGCAAGCGCCGCTCAAGGCGCTGATCATTGATTCCTGGTTCGACAATTATGTCGGCGTCGTCATGCTGGTGCGCGTCGTCGATGGCGAAATGCGGCCCAAGGACAAGCTCCTGTTCATGGCGACCGACACCCAGCAGTTGTGCGAACAGGTCGGCGTCTTTACGCCGAAATCGCAGGGCCGCGAGGTTTTGCGGGCGGGCGAAGTGGGTTTTGTCACGGCTGGCGTCAAGGAACTGAAAGCGGCCAAAGTCGGCGACACCATTACCCATGCCGACCGCAAGGCGGCGGCACCCTTGCCCGGCTTCAAGGAAATCAAGCCGCAAGTCTTCGCTGGCCTCTACCCGGTCGAAGCCAACCAGTACGACGCGCTGCGCGAATCGCTGGAAAAATTGAAGCTCAACGACGCTTCCCTCCAATACGAGCCGGAAGTCTCGCAGGCGCTCGGTTTTGGTTTCCGCTGCGGTTTTCTCGGCCTGTTGCACATGGAAATCGTCCAGGAGCGTCTGGAGCGCGAATTTGACCAGGATTTGATTACCACCGCGCCGACGGTTGTCTACGAAGTCGTCCAGCGCGACGGCTCGGTGCTGCTGGTGGAAAACCCGGCCAAGCTGCCGGAAATTTCCAAAATTGAAGAAATCCGCGAACCGATTATCACGGCGACCATTTTTGTGCCGCAGGATTATCTCGGCAATGTCATTACCCTGTGTAACCAGAAGCGCGGCAATCAGGTCGACATGCACTATCATGGCCGCCAGGTCAAGCTGGTTTATGAAATGCCGATGGCCGAAGTGGTCATGGATTTTTTCGACAAACTTAAATCCTGCTCCAAGGGTTATGCCTCGCTCGATTACGATTTCAAGGAATATCGCACGGCGGATGTGGTCAAGCTCGATATTCTGATTAACGGCGAAAAAGTCGATGCCCTGTCGCTGATTGTGCACCGCGCCAATTCGCAATACCGGGGGCGGGAACTGGCCAATAAAATGCGCGAACTGATTCCGCGCCAGATGTACGATGTCGCCATCCAGGCCGCCATCGGCTCACACATCATCGCCCGCGAAAACGTCAAGGCGCTGAGAAAAGACGTGCTGGCCAAATGTTATGGCGGCGACATTTCGCGCAAGCGGAAATTGCTGGAAAAACAAAAAGCCGGTAAAAAACGCATGAAGCAGGTCGGCAGCGTCGAAATTCCGCAAGAAGCCTTCCTCGCCGTGCTGCGTGTTGATAATTAAAGAAAGCCGTAAATGAACTTTGCCCTGATTCTTTTTGTCCTGCTGGTGATTACCGGCGTTCTTTATGCGATCAATCTCCGGCTCAAAAAGCTGCGCCCGGCGGGCGCCAAAGAACCATTATGGGTCGAATGGGGCGCTGATTTATTTTGGGTGATCCTGATCGTCTTTGTGCTCCGTTCCTTTATCGTCGAACCCTTCAAAATTCCTTCCGGGTCGATGACGCCGACCTTGCTCGATGGCGATTTCATTCTCGTCAACAAATTCATTTACGGTATCCGTTTGCCGGTGATCGACAAAAAGATCATTTCCGTCAGCGAGCCGCAGCGCGGCGACGTGATGGTTTTCCGTTATCCGGTGAACCCGGTGGACAACTACATCAAGCGGGTCATCGGCGTGCCGGGCGATACCATTACCTATGACAACAAACGCCTGACCATCAACGGTGAGGCGCTCGAAACAAAGCGTATCGACGATTACTTGCACAAACTTTTTTACGCCGAGCAATATGTCGAGAAAACAGGCGACACCGAACATCGGATGCTCAATTATGTCGGCTACTCGGCGCTGGTAGACAGAGTCGAAGATTTCCCCTACCGTGAAAATTGCACCTACAACGCAACAGGCTTTACCTGCAAAGTTCCGGCGGGGCACTATTTCATGATGGGCGATAACCGGGACGACAGCAAGGACAGCCGTTACTGGGGCTTCGTGCCGGAAGAAAACATTGTCGGCAAGGCGTTTTTCATCTGGTTCAATTTCAATATGGG
>JAITWU010000112.1 GCA_031285115.1 Azonexus sp.
GTGCCATGGTCATAAATATCCCCTGTTTGAACGTGGATGGAGCAGCAGTATATACACGTTTATACATTCATGTGCTCTTCCCAAACGCTTCAGCGTGTATCAGGCATCCCCGTACTGCATTTAGGTTGACCCAGTGTTTTATGTATTGCACAATACATCATGACTGACACGATTGCCTGCCCCCTGCCCTCTAACGCGGCATCGGCTGGACCAGGTGTGCCAACCCGGCAGACCTATCACGAGCTGCAATGGGCCTACGATCACTTCAACCGCGCGCTGTTTGAGGGACAGTTGCCGCCCTGCCTGATTGCCTTGCAGCGCGAGAAAGCATCGTTCGGCTATTTCTCCTCCAAGCGTTTTGCGCACGCTGATGGGCAGATGACCGATGAGATTGCGCTCAATCCCGCCTATTTCGCGGTGGTGCCGCTGGTGGAGACCTTGCAGACGCTGGTGCACGTGATGTGCCATTTGTGGCAGCACCATCATGGCCAGCCGGGCCGCGGGCGTTATCACAATGAACAATGGGCCGCCCAAATGGAGCGCATCGGCCTGATGCCGTCTTCGACCGGCAAGCCCGGCGGACGGCGCACGGGCGACCACATGGCCGATTACGCGATCGATGGCGGACGGTTTTTGCAGGCTTGTGCGCAGTTGCTGACGGCGCAATTCACGCTCAGTTGGTACGACCGGTTTCCGGGGCCGAGGATGGTGCGGATTGGGCAGGATAGTGCCGCCCAGGATTTACCCGCAGCGGTGGGCGGCGGCCCGGCGCCGGCCGGCCAGCACGCGGCCTTGGCGCAGGCCGTGGTGACGACTGGGCAGACGGCGCAGGGCCTGCCGTCTCAATCGGGGATACAGCCCGCGAATCGCTCCAACCGCCTCAAATACCGTTGCGCCGGCGCGTGCGGCGCGAATGTCTGGGGCAAGCCAGGTTTGGCGATTTTGTGCGCAACGTGCCATGCGCCGTTTGTGCCGCTTGTGCCGTTTACAGCCAAGGCAGGGATGGCGCCAGCGCTGGTGCCAGCGGATGAGTCACCGCCGCCGCCCTGATTGCCCGGCACACCAATGAGCCCCGCCGATGCAAAACACTCTTGCTGTATCTCCTGCGATGGGCTTGGGTGTGCGAAAGCGGTTTACCGGTACGCAGCGGTTTTTAGATCACTTCGAGCGCTTGAGGCGCTTCGCATCGGTCCGGTTGCGGCCCCGCGCTGCGGCGCGGCTTTCGCTGGCGCTGTTCACGCTGATCTCGGTTGCGGCACATGTGCTGGTACTGCTGGCGCTGTCGTCACTGTCGCACGAGATGCGCACTGTGCCGGTTACCGGCGGTGCGCAAGTGATTCGGGCGCATCTGGTCTCCGTGTTGGTACAGCCGCAATCCGCGGCTGCTGATGCCGGTACGGATGCAAATAGGACAAACGCTGCACCCGCCCACGGGGAGCCGCAGCCAGCCAAGCCGGCCGCCTCGCCTGCAAAGCTGCCTGCGCAGAATCGCCCGAAACCTTCGGCTGTGCATGCGGATGATCCGGCCAGCGTGACATCCCAGCAGCCCAACGGGGATCGCATGGACGCACAAAAGGCGCATCAGGCGAGCCCACAGGCAACGCAACAACAGACCGTTCAAGTCAGTTCAGTCCCCTCGATTGCGTCTGCACACGAACCCGCATCCGCTACGCCCGGTGCACCGGGGGCCATCGCGCCCCTGCGATTGCCGCGTGCGGCCACCCTCGCCTACCAGGCAACCGCTGTGCAAGAGGGGCGTTTGACGCCGATGGTCAGTAGGCTCGATTGGAACCACGATGATGATTCCTTCAATTTGCGCTGGACGCTTTCCAGCCCGGCCACGGGCGAATGCAGCCGGTTCACGGCAGGTCAGGTCTTCATCGGGAACCTGACCCTCGCCTCGGATCGCGCCGCAGGTGCTGCGATGCCGGCGTGCACGCAAGTACCGATGAGCGCCCTGATCGAGCTGGGCGCCATGATCGCGGGAGATCCGTCACGTTATCCGGTGGGCAGCACGGTTTGGGCGCGCGTGATGTATGACGATGGGCAGCCTGCACGCGCAGCTGCCTTTGTCATTGTGGACAACGATGACTTTGCCGCCGGTGGGCAATACGCTGGCACTCCCCTGCCAGCATTGCACTTGGTGCACGTTCCCGCAGGCAACAGCAATGCGCGCGTCGAAGTGTGGCTGGGCCCGTCATTCGACTACCTGCCGGTGCGCCTGTTGATTCTCCAGCCCGGTGGGCCGCAGCTGGATATGACGCTGCAAGGCGCGGTTGAACGGAAGCAGTGAGTCAGATGATGTGGGGTTCTGGTAAACGCCCTTGTGCCAGAACACATTCAGGCCCAAACGGCAGGCGCTACGCCTCAATGACACAGGAGAGCATATGGCAACGCAATCGACGATCGAGTGGACCGAGCAGACATGGAATCCGAGCACGGGATGCACCAAGATTTCACCCGGCTGCAAGCATTGCTATGCCGAAGTCATGGCGCGGCGGCTGCACGCGATGGGTGCACCCGGCTATGAAAACAAATTCAATCTCACTGTGCATGAAAGCCGGCTTGATCAGCCGGCGTTGCGCAAGAAGCCGGCCACGTATTTCGTCAACAGCATGAGCGATTTGTTTCACGAAGCTGTGCCGGACAAGTTTCTCGACCGGGTGTTTTCGATCGTGGAGGCCACGCCGCAGCACACCTATCAAATCCTTACCAAGCGTGCAGAACGCCTGCCCGAGTATTTCGCTCGGCGGACGTGCCCAGCGAACGTGTGGCTGGGCGTATCGGTTGAAGACAGGAAATATGGCGTGCCGCGCATTGACTACTTACGCAAGGTGGACGCGCACATTCGCTTCCTCTCGATCGAGCCGTTGCTGACTGATTTGGGACGTATCGACTTACGCGATATTCACTGGGTGATCGTTGGTGGCGAATCAGGCCACAAAGCCAGGCCGATGCGAGAGCAATGGGTTGACAACGTACAGGCACAGGCCGAGGCTGCTGGCGCCGCGTTCTTCTTCAAACAATGGGGTGGCTGGGGCGCTGATGGCGTCAAGCGCCACAAAAAAGCCAATGGACGTGTCTTTCGTGGCCGCACTTGGGATGCCTATCCGTTGGTGGCAACACATCCATAGTATTGAATTTCACCGTATTCTTCCCACGTTTGGAAAAACTGTTCACGGATATTTATAGGGATACGATTTTTCTTATAATAAAAATAACAAACATTACGGCAAACATGGAACCGGTGATTCCAATCAGAATTGGAACGATAACTTCTCCACGTTCCCCATTGTTCATTTCGGCCCATGTCTTGGATTTAATTGAAGCTAAGCGAGCTGTTTCTTGCCTTTCACGAGAGACTTCGCGAGCCGATGGAGTTTCAAGCGTTTTGTCTCCAGTTATAGTCCTGGCTGTTTCAGTGACAATAACCTCGTTAACCCGACTGCGTAAGTCATTTAGTTCTGAGTTCTTAGGGTTCGGCGTCTTTTTCAATGAGGCCACGACAACTGCTTTTGCTTCAGGGCTTGTTGCCGCAAGCGAAACAATTTCTTGCACATCTTTCGGTTCTGCTGGCAGATAATAATACGATATCAAAAAAGATACGCTCAAGGACAGACAAAACGCCCAGAGCAAAAATGACAGTGCTCCATTACCTTGTTGTCTATTTGCGGATAACATATTTCACTCCTTTTGAATCTAATGGGGTTGATTGAATTGGCGTGCATTACTTTGGTATGCTCGACTTGACGGGCCTGCAACTTGGCTGCGGCTTCGGCTTGCTGTCATGCTGGCGGGCCAGGTCCTGTTCTTCCGTACTGACGCGTAGGTAGATGCGTGCTATTTTGATCAATTGCCTTGCTTTAACCGCCTTAGCTTATGAATTTTATCTTCTGAGGCGATCCTGAATCAATAAGGGAAACGCCCCCGATAACTGCTGTGTTGCTGTGCTGCCGCAACATCCGGGCGACTGCTTCGTCGTAGTCCCTGAACCTAAAACATCCACATATTATGAGTTTGGATAGGCCCAACAAAAACAACAGGATAAACTCCACTCGCAGGAAAAAAAACACGGCCGACGTGATCGTGGCCGGTTCGGTCACCCCGGGTACTATTTCGGTAATCGGCTTTAGGCAAACAAGCACCAGCCCTGCTGCCACGCCGAAGAGCGCCACCGACACCGCGAGAAGCTGTTTTAAAACAAAAATCAGACCGAAGTGACACATGCTGAGAAACTGCGCAAGCACAAGGCGACCGTCTCGGAGGGCGCTGCGTTGCATGGCCGCATACTGGGAATCGGACACCGCGCCAACCTTAATGCCGTTAATGAAAATGTTCCACATAGTCGGCCGATCGGCCTCCATGCGAGTGGTTAGGCGCTTTTCATACCTGCTAACCCAATAATTAAAGCCGAAGGTAAAGACAGCTGTCAGCACCATTGTGGGTAACAGGCGGGGTGGATCGCTAAAGATGATGCCGAAAAAGAACATGAACCCAAAGCATGAAAGTGTTGGTACCAGCATGCCTGACGCCCACCGCTTAAAATTTTCTTTCATAGTTCGTTTCTCCTTTATGCATTGAGAGAACCTACAGGTAGCCGGATGAAAAGTCGTACTGCGATAGCGCCGCATTACGCTGCCTCTCTCTCAGGCTCGCGCCCGTCGCACAAGCTCGACAGCCGCTGTTGCAGCGCTCGCCGCCACGACGCCGTTTCCAACGCACCGCAAGCGCGCGGCTCGGCTATCACCCATGTCGAAGGCCAGCCCATCAACCAACTGTCGAAAATCGGGTTTAAGAGACGGCGCGAGTTCGGGTCGCTTGGCAAGGATTTCGCCCCATCGCGGGTCGGCGGGGCCAGGGGCAAAGAGAAACGGTACGCCACGAAATTCGCAAGCTGGTCCAGGTGCTTGCGCCCCGTGTCGTTCGACGTGATGTGACCCGTCGAGTTCGCGCCCTTCGCATCCCGCGCCGCTGGCTTCGGCCACAGCACCGCGTCGCACGACAGATTTCCCCCCTGCGTCGATTTCAGATCGGCCCCAGGACGACGGCCATCGTGGGCGTTCGGCGTGCTCCATTGCGCCGCCTGTCCCGCCAGAATCGGATCGCCCCTGCCGCCGCGGCAATTCGGCCCACCCTTCTCGCCATCCGTCGCGCGCGGTGTCGCCCACGCCGTCGCCTGCCCCGTCAGCGTCGCTCGCTCGGCCCCCGGCTGGCCCCGGTCGCGCGTGTACTGGTTGCCCGATGCATTCGACACGCTCGGCGTCATCCAGAACCGCGTCTGCGATTCCAACCCCACCGTCCGCTTGCCGTTCGCCGTCATCCCCTTGGCCGCCACGACTTCCGGCGGCACGCTGCGCCCGCCGTTCGGCACATTCGGCGTCAACCACATCTCGCCGCCAGGCCAGGCAGAACCACCGCTCGCGCTCATGACTGGCGCCCACAGCGGACGCCGAAACATGCAGCCACTCCGCATCCCACCCGCTGTCGGCCAGTTCTCCCATGATGCGGGCGGCTGCTCTTTCCAATACCGCGCTATCCGTTCCACATGGATCATCGCGTCCTGGTCTGTAGCGTTCGCCGGTAATGCTGGCGGCGGCAGCTTGATCCACAGCGGTGGCGGTGGCAGAAGTGATGGCTGAGACGTTCTCCAGAAAGAGGCACCACGCACCGCAATCGCGGGCGATATCGAGGATGCGGAAGAACAGTCCGGAGCGCTCGCCATCAAGCCCAGCGCGGCGGCCCGCGATGCTGATGTCCTGGCACGGGAATCCTGCAACGACGCAATCCACCACGCCGCGAAATCTGGCTGCTGGCAGTTCGGTGAAATCGCCGAACCAGACAGGCGCTGCATCCAGGGAGCCTTCCGCCATGCGCGCCTCCAGAACCGCGACGGGATATGCTTCCCGTTCTGCGTACAAGACGCAGCGGCTGTCGATACCCAGGTATCGAAGTCCAGCAGCAAATCCCTCGCCGAGCATCCCAACGCCTGCGCAAAGCTCGATCGTATTGAGTGCGGAACGATCCACATCAGGACTCCTCTTTAATGAAACACAACCAATGCGTCCCCTGGCGCTTTCCTGACTTGTGACCGAACAGCGGCTGATGCGGCGTCAGAGTAAGTATTTCTTTGACTCTTATCTGTGTTTCAGACCACTTGAACACCAACACGCCATATTCGGCCAGGACACGGAAGCACTCGGCAAACCCTTGCCGCAGATCTGCGCGCCAGTCAGGCCCTAGCTTCCCGTATTTGGAGGCAAGCCAACTACGCGGCCCAGCTTGAACAAGGTGTGGCGGATCGAACAACACAAGCTTGTATGTGCCATCCGCATACGGAAGTGCGCGAAAATCCAGCAACACATCTGGCTCTATGCGTAGCGTGCGCACTCCTGATTTGTTTCCTTTTGACCTGTCAGTGACGGTCAAAACATCACGCCGCAGGTCGCCGAATACGGCGCGCGGATCAGCCTTGTCGAACCACATCATTCGACTGCCGCAGCAAGGATCGAGGACGGTATTGGCTGAATCAAACATCACGTTACCCTCCTGCGCCTGTTTTTAACCTTGAGACAGAAAATGTCGACGATCTCCTCACCGCTGTCGGTGTAAACCAGCGCCACACACCAATCAGACTGGTGATGCTGAAGCCCACTTGCTGAAGCAGCAGGCCGGGAGCGCCAATTAGGATGGAATAAGCGATCCAGGCGGCGTTGGAGAACAAATATGCGACAAAGCCCCACCGCGAAAACCGGCAGTTGGTCGCCACCAGCAGCGCCCCTAGCAACCCGAAGGCGCAGCCAAACCATTGCAGCAGGCTGTTCATATCGCTTATCTCCGTTTCCTGCTCAAGCGTAGTTAACAACAAGCAGCACCAGCATCACACAGATGGCGAGCCTGATGACAACTTGAGTAAGTTCATGCTGTTCAATCAAGCCCTTGGCATAGCGCCGCCAAACGTCTTTCATGTTTCCGATAACCAGCAGCAGCATCCCTGAAGCAACGAGTGCATAGATAACCTTCTGGATTTCCGACATTGAAAACCCGGCACCGCCCTGAAATGCCTGTGCCATGGCTTCGTTGACGGGCAGACAGGCTCCGCTGGCATCTTTAATGCACGTCATCATGGTATTAGCCCCCGTGGCCGGGGAACTCGATCCATTGCTGCCGGTAGTGCTGCCCGTATTGCCACTACCGCCTGATCTCGAACTCGATCCGTTGTTAATTTTGTCGGCCATCGAGCAGATCGTCGTTCCGTTGCTGTCCGCAAAACCGCTGCAAGAACCGCTATTAATCGTCTTTCGGCAATTGCCTGTGCCCAATTGGACACACGACAAGACCAGGGCACCATCGACCGGGTGGCCATCGAAAGTACCCATGTTGATTAGTTGTTGAACTACCGGGTTATTCAGACCGGCCGAAGTGAGTTCAGCCCAGTAATTGATTTGATCTTGTAAATCGAGTTGTTGGTATTTTGCAGCGCTCATTTGAGCATAGTGTTTAATATTTTTTTCAGTCATCTGCAACACGCCATAACAGCACGATCCATTGTATGCTGTGGTATTGCCGCCGCTTTCGACATTCATCGCAAGAGCACCAATTGCATTGGCGTATTGTTTTAAAGTAGGGCTGGCATTGGGAGAATTGAGCACGGCCTGTGCGATCTGTGCAGCAGTCACGATCGCCGCTAGAGCTAGTACTGGAAATACCAGTAAAAACCAGACTTGAAATCTGGTAAGCCCTCGCACAACTGCCTTCATCTCAGAGCCTCACTGCACCTTAAAGATACGCAGTGCTCGATTGCAGGCAAGCACTACTTTGCCGTACTGAATGACTCTCAAATAAACAATGCCGGTGCGTTGATCGAAGGCATATTCATTATGGTTTTTTGAGCGTGGATTGTTTGGACTATCTACATCTAACATGCAAAATTGCGTTGGGAGATCTTGTACGTTTGATTTTCCATCTGGCAGGAATCGGATTAATCGTAGAGCGCATGTTCCATACATATCATGCATGCTTCTACCATTGCCAGGCTGGATACAATCGGAATTTGCGCTATCGAACATTGTTAATATAACTTTTGTTCCGTTATATTCAACTGAACCCATGAGAGCCGTACTGAGCATGAGAGAGCCATTGGTGGTACTTATTGTGCTGTTGATTTCTTTTTCCCATATCTTGGCCAATAACGATTTTTCTTCAAGGGTTCCTGTGTCTGGAAAATTATTGGTATTGAAATTGAATTCGTGCATCCACTGCCATTGCAACCCCGCAGGTGGCGTTGCGCTTTGAGCGGATGCTCCGGCGGCTATCACGCACACCAGTGCTGCGATCGCACCGCGCAGGGCGTTCAAAAACAATTTACCCATGTTTTGCTCCTTAAAAATTCGTTTTCGGGGGAGGATTGATGGCCTGTGTCTGCTACCCTGCCTTGCGCTCATCGCACGCTGGCATCAAGCGCGGCCATGAATTGCTCGGGCGGTACTGCCCCAACCAAGCGCCGGCCATCGGCCAGTACCATGGTCGGTGTCTCCAGAATCCGGTATTTCGCGCCAAACGCAAGGATTTGCTTCAGACCCGTCACGTCACAGCCCGTGTCCTTCTGAGGTCTGGCACCGTTCATGATGGCCTCCCATGTTTTGTTGCGATCGCTGCTGCACCAGGCCGTGCTGGCGAGTCCCATGCTTTCAGGCGAGATCACCGGGTACATGAAGTGGTACACGGTCACGTCCGGTACCTGGGACAGAAACTTGCTGAACACCTTACAAATCGGGCAGTTCGGGTCTTCAAACACCGCCAGCGTGCGTTTGCCGTTGCCATGCACTTCCTTGATCGCCAACGATAGCGGTAGCGTCTTGAAGTCGATTTTGTTGACTTGTTCATCCAGCGCCGCCGTTAAGTCCTTGCGTTCTTTCGTGTCGATCAATGAGGCGTTGACAAAGCTGTAGCGGCCCGTCTCGTCGGTGTAGAACACTTCGCCATCCGACTGCACGGCGTAGATGCCAGGCACTGGCGTGCTCAATATAGCCGTAACGTTGATCTTGCCACCGGTATTGCTCTGGATGGCTGCGCGCAGCGTTTGCTCTTTATTGGCAGCCACCGGTTGCTGTGCGAATGCACTCAGGGCCGCGGAGCATGCCATGACGGCCAAGGCGGTGCGCACTGGTTGGAATTGAATCGGTTTCACGCGCTGTCTCCTGAATTCAAGAATCGAAGGCGCGCACGCCCTTGGCGACGCGGGATTGCTCAACCGCATCACGGATGAGATTGGCGACCTGGGCAGGTTGTGCGATGGCGTTGATCGTTACGCGTGGCGTGGTTTTGTCGTGGGTGAGAAGTTTGACCTGACCCAGTCCAAACAAGCTTTGGATGGGGGTGCCGTCCACCTTAATGTCGATGACGCGGTACAGCTCCAGCGTATCCATGCGTTTGACCAGAATGCCCGAGTATTCGAGAAACCGCTGGTCGGTCAGCTCATAGCGATGTTTGGCGGTCACCAGATAACGCCAACCTGCCCACAGGAGCGGGACGATGAGCCAGCAAGTCAGCACGGTCAGCACATAAACCCAGAAGTTGACCACCTGCCCTTCCCGGGACGCCCACAACAGTTCACGCTCTGGCGCATAGGCCAGGCCCGCTCCTGAGCCCAACGCAGCAGCTTGCGCTGAATCAATATGGGGGTCATTCATCTTCAAGCCTTCCTGTTTATCGCTGTGCAACCACGGTAAGGGGGCCGCTCGGCCGGCGCAAGCGAAAACCGGGTTTTACGTGAAACCCGGTTTTCGCTTGACTGCGCTGTCATTGTGTGATACGAAAAAATAGCGCTCTGGTCGGCAGCCGATCTGACCAACGCTAAAAAAATGACGATCTTGGTACAGGGGGAGGAGTGTGTGGGAGGCCGTTCGCACAGGATGTGACTGGCTCGATGAATTCTGGTTTGACTGCGCCGCGCGTCTGCGGCCCAACAGCTTGCGTAATTTACGCCTGTGCGTGGCCCGGCACTTACGTTGGTTGAACGATGCAGGCTCCAGCCTGCAAGAAGCCACGCTCGACGAGTTGCGCCGTTATTTGGCGATGCTTGTTGATCGCAGACTGGCTGATGCCACCTTGGTCGTTCATCGCTGGGCACTCGGAACGTTGTATCGCTGGGTGTATCGAGAAGGTCTGCGCATTGACAATCCTGTGGTGAAGCTGGCGCCGATGATTCGGCGAACACGCGGCTTGCGCTGGGCCCCCACGGTGACTCAAATCGAGCGCATCTTGCACGCACCCGATGTACAAACTGCGCTGGGTGTACGCGATCGCTGCATCCTGGAGCTGCTTTACGCAACCGGAATGCGGGCCAGCGAATTACTGGGCTTGCAAGCCTGGCAGGTGGACTCGAATAACCGAATCTTCAAGATCGTGGGCAAAGGCCAACGTGAGCGCCTGGTGCTGTACGGCGAGGCGGCCGCACACTGGCTGCATCTGTATCTGCGAGAGGTTCGCGCTCGTTTGATTGGACAAGGCCGCGGGGATGGCAAAGGCATCGCCCACCTTTTTGTGCACCCGGTGCCGATTCTGACAATGACTTACACCCATTTATGGCGCATGGTGCGCCGATACGGCCAATGCACTGGCTTACCGTTGCTCACGCCCCATGTGTTTCGCCATGCTTTCGCCACGCACTGCAAAGACGCCGGCATGGATCTGATCACCCTACAAACTCTGCTGGGCCACGCCAGCGTGGCCACCACCACAATCTACCTGCATAGCTCAATGGATACGATGAGAGCGCTTTTAGAGCGGCATCATCCGCGCGGGATAGAGTACCAGCCTTTTCAACGGGACAGGAAAAGAGAGCCATGATCGAGATCGCAAATGATGGCCCAAATATCGTTCACACAAATTTCTGGAGCTTCGACTTCGCACGAAGAGGCGTGTGCTACTTGAGCTATAACGCCAAGGTCTGGAGGCTGCTTGTCCCCTCCGGGGCTGAATTTTGGCTGACTGAAATGCGCACAGGTAATCACGTCACGATCGAGCCAAGCAAGCTTGAACCCAATCGGGGGAAAATCGACGTGGTATTCGAGGATGGTTCTGTGAGCCCGTTTTGCCTTTCGCTAGATCCTCTGATCCAAGTAGATCGCCTTCTCACCCCGGATCACGAATGTCAGTTGGCCGTTTGGACTGAAAGCGGTCGCCAGATGTTACTGCCATGCGACGTGAAGGTTGAAACCTGATGTACAGCGCTGTCGCTCCATAAGGCGCGAGGGTTGAAACGGAAATGAGCGCATGCTCAACAAAGCCCGGCAGTATTTACGATGCCGGGCTTTGTCTTTGTACTGTCTATGGGCGGCATGCGCTTGACAAGATTGACCAACCTGATAGATTGCCTCTCGTGACTGCCGAAAGGCGCACGAAACGCATCAGCTCTTGGAATGCGTACTGATTGGCTCCCAAGGCCGTCACAGAGCATCTTTAACTGCAACCCGGACGGGGAATCAGCTTTCCCTGTCCTGGCCTTGCGGTTTGGCTTGGTTATGCCGGTCTCCTGTCCATTTTTTAGGAGATCATCATGGTCAGCGATCGTAAACAAAGAGCCGCTTTTTCCGTGGCCGGCATCCGAAACATGCCAATGGTGCGTCAGCACATCTGGGCTAACGTCACCGCCGCCGTCTCTATGGACGTGCTGGCCAGCATGACCAGTCGGCAGATTGGAGCGGTTATCGCCGCCGCGCATCGTAGTTATCACAACGGGCGCGCCAGCACAGGTGCCGAGATCACAGATTGCGGCGCGATATGGATCGGGGGCGATATTAATAGATTGATTGATCTCGACGACATCCGGGGACTCCCCGCGCAATGATCTGGATCAACCATATCACCCTCTAAACTGGCCACTGCCGCAAGGCGCACGCGACGCATCAGCTCTTGGAATGCGTACTGATTGGCTCCCAAGGCCGTCACAGAGCATCTTTAACTGCAACCCGGACGGGGAACCAGCTTCCCTGTCCCGGCCTTGCGGCTTGGTTTGGTATGCCGGTTTCCTGTTCATCCTTCAACCGGCGATCTTCTGATCGCCATCACACCCCTCGTGGGTAGGAGAAAAAAATGGAACACGTCGCCAACTATAAAGTAATAAACATCATCCCTCCCAACTATGAGGGTGACCCGCACAACGCTCTAGGCTACGCGTGGCAAAAGCTGGTAATGCGCGACTACAAAGTCGTGCGGGAAGAGTCGATCCCGGGGGACGACCGCATCGGATACGACCAGTTTGCGGCGGCGCAACAGGAGGTTGCGTCCGCGCATCCGGATGTCCAGTGGGCTGAGAAGATGAGCGTCCCCGTCGGGGCCACGCGAGTCGCATCAATCACATGCATGTGGTGCGGCGGCGAGTCTATCCACGGGTATGTTGGCGGCAAGCCGCCCGCCAAGGCAGCGATCGTCGGCGTCGGCGAAGAGCCGACTGAGACTGCGGCAATCATCAGAGAGCGCGAGCGGATTTTGCTTGCTGAGTTAGACGCTGATAACGCCCAACATCCGGGGTGGTGTACCAAATGCCATTCGTATTGTTACGGTGACTGCACTGCGAACAGATAAATATGTCATCAACTGACCGATCAATCAATCAGCGGCTTCAAAAAGCCAAGAGCCGAGAGAAAAAAATTGCGATCGCATTGGATTGGGCCGAGGAGTGGCGTGGCGAGCAGGCATACGAGATAGCCAAGCTTGGCGCGGCCTTACAAAGAGGCGATAGCTCCACTGCGGAGCATTCATGGCGGCACCTACAGACAATGGCTGATAAGCGGTTTTCAGCGTTGCCCAAGGTGTTGTCTGAGCTTGGTTTGTCCAATGATTTAGATTGATGTACCATGATGCCATCGCGTCTCTTGGCGCGTGGATTTAAACAACTCATGCAATGAGTTCAAGCCCAAAAAGCCCGGCCCGGCAACGGTGCCGGGCTTTTCTCATGGTGACCTTGCCCCTGAGCGACGTAGTCCATAGCCACTCGGTTACGCGGCTTTCTTTACCTGGCCCGCGTGCCAGTTTTCTTCGAACCTCATCGGGCTGACATAGCCCAGTGTAGAGTGAAGTCGGCGGTGGTTGTAGAACGTCAGCCAATCGACCACCTCGTCCATCGCCTCACGCTGGGTGGCGAACTTCCTGCCATACAGCCTGCCTACTTTGAGGCTGCCCCACAGGCTCTCCGTAGGCGCATTGTCCCAGCAGTTGCCCTTGCGACTCATCGACGAGCGCATGCCATAGCTGCGCAGTGCGTCCTGGAACGAGTGGCTGCAGTATTGACTGCCCCGATCCGAATGGAAAATCAGCCCTGGCACAGGATGACGCCGGAACCACGCCATGCGTAACGCATCGCTCACCAGGCGGGCCTGCATGTGCGGCTGCATGCTCCAGCCCACCACTTGCCGGCTGAACAGATCGAGCACTACCGCCAGATACATTGAGTGATCCTGTTGACCTCTGGTTTGCCGAAGAACTGGCAGTGCGGTTGCGCGGCGCCGGATTCTTGATGATCGGTCAATTGCGTGATGCAATCGCACGCGGAGGGCGCTGGTGGCGCGGCCTGACAGCTTTTGGCCCGATCAAGGCACACGCTCTTGCTGATCAAGTTGGTGCATTGGTAGGTTGGCCAGAAACGCCAGCATGGAGCATTGATGCCGACGCGCGTGCGAATACCGTTGATGCCGCCGAACTGGCGAACAAATGGATCACAGCGCGCACGTCATCGGCACAGACTGCACGTGCCTATCGGCGTGAAGTGCAGCGGTTGTTGGTTTGGCTGACGATCGAACGGCGCGTGTCGCTGGTAGAAATGACCGCAGACGATTGCACGGCTTACATTGCCTTCCTGAAGCATGTTCCTGTCGAGTGGATGAGCCGACGCCACGCCAGGCGCTTCGAACCCGGCTGGGCACCGTTTGCTGGTCAGCCATCCTTATCGAGTCAGCATTACGCACTGACCGTTATCAATGCATTTTTTACATGGCTACTGCACGCAGGCTGCAAGGAGCGTAACCCGTGGGAACTGGTCAACCTGCGGTTGGCCGACGACCCAGCAGCCCCCGTGGATGATTCACGCGCGTTCACACCTGCGGCGTGGGCTGTGCTCCAGGCGCAAGTACAGTGCTTGCCGCAAGCGACGGCGGCGCGAATGCGCTGGCTGCTGACGTTTACGTTAGCCTGCGGCTTGCGCGCTACCGAACTGTTGCGCGCCAGGCGAGCCGATGTTGCCTGGATCGACGGCGAGTGTTGGTTGCGTGTACATGGTAAGGGCGCGCGTAATCGTGTCGTACCGATACCATCGGCAGCTCTGGCCGCGACGCGAGAGTATTTCAGTGCTCGCGGATTGAATTTCGATTCCGCTCATCCAAACACACCGCTGCTTGCGGCGCTAACCACTCCCGTTCTACCTGAAACTTGCGCCTCGGAAACTACGCGGGCTTGTCCGCCCCCTGATGCGCAAGAGCGCGCGGCACGCGGGTATCTGTCGTATCCGACGCTGGCTGCGGCTTTCAAGCGTTTTACAAATGCGGCGATCGCAGCGTCTATGCTGCCTTCGACCGAGCGCGAGCACGCTTATGTCGCATCGCTGCATTGGCTACGGCACACGCACGCCACGCGTGCCGCCGAATGCGATGTACCCATCGACGTGCTGCAAGCCAATCTTGGCCAATCAGATCCACGCACAACGGCGCGCTACTACCGTGCGCAGCGGCGGCGACGCACAGCGCAGATGGAGCGGGTTTTTGGTGTCCGCATGAATATATCAACGAACTCTGGGAGCACCTCTGTTGCTTGACTGATTTCTGAAAAGTGTTAACCTAGTTATCGTGTTCGCTCAAAGAGCAAACAGCGCCGACTCAGTCCTTGAGAGCCGGACGGCAAGCCCCCAAGGCTGCGCCCAGGACATCATCACTTTTCATCAACCCTGCGGGACAAACTAAAGTCCCGCACGGGGCTGGCGTTCTCCCGCTTCTTTACTGGGAGAAAAAATGCTACTCACAATCAAACATCGAGATACCCTAAGTGACCTGACCTGTCCCGTGGCAATTCGCCGCGACACAGAGGATTGGGAATACGACGGCTTGGTACTCGCCGCTTGTGCTGACGGGACGCTTACCGACGACGAAATTTCTCAATTGCGAAAAGCCGTTTGCGAGCGCAGAAGTTTTGACATTAGCAATTACTGCCTTCGCGTGAAAACAGGCCCGAGCGTTGACGGTCGAACCCGAGATGATTCGTGGCTATACATCTATCGCCGCTCACGTGGCGGCGAGACTGAACAACATGAGGTGTCAGATGTGCGTGCCGCACATGAACTTTGTAAGGACAAGTCGCCCAACAGGAAAGGTGTCGAGCGCATGGACGGTGGTAAACGTACACGCGTTGGCGCCGATCTTGAAGTGCATTTTTGCGGTCGGGCTAATCCCTTTTCGCAAGAGTTTATTGATATGACACTACCGGTTGTGGCGCAGTTCAGTGCAGAGCAGTTCGAAGCGATTTTGACTGAAACTGATCCTTCAAAGATCAATGTTTCTTCAAAAATTGAATAAGTCGGCTACTCAGTTTTTGAAAACCGGACCGCAAGGCTGCGCCCGGAACATCATCATTTTTCATCAACCCTGCGGGAAGAACTGCCGTCCCGTTCGGGATTGGTGTTCTCCTGCTTCCAATAGGAGTTCATCATGCAAACAATCAGCTATATCGCCTGCGGGCAAACCGGCCATCTTGTCGGAATTGAAACGCTTGACCTTGCGCAGGCCAGTCTTGACGCCTTGGGTGACACTTTCAACACCACTTTCGAGTTTCGGCGCGACGCGAACGGATTTATGGAAATTTGCGAGGGCGAGAAGCCATGCTTCTGGCACGCTTCGAGTCTAAAATCTGACGATCACGAGGCCAAGATGCAATGCTTTTATGGTGCTCTGCGGGATTGCGAAAACAGCAGAAAGCTGGTGTCGGATGTCCTGGTGCTCGTTCGAGATGAAACCGGTGCTCTCATCGACGTTAATCCCAACATGGATATGGAGCCGGAAGATCGAGCGGCGCAATTGACCTATTACAGGGGGTTTGGCTTATGAACTACCGGCTGGCTCTGAAACTGGCGCTTGAGACCAAGCCCAGTGGAGAAGTCGGCAGCCACGGTGCGCTGGGCTGGGCGGTCTTGCGTCTTGCCGACAAGCCAGCGCAGTTCAGCGGACAGGGAGCGCTGCCGGTTGATCTGCTGGATGGCCCAGTGGAAGTACGGGCCATCCTCTACGAAAACCCGCAAGAAATGCATGATCCGATGCCTCTTGCCGCGCAACAGGAACGCCTGAGTCAGATCATGAAAACTCTGCCGGATGGCTGTACCTTGGTGCGTGTGCTGTTTGATGGAGCCGCTTATACGAAGTGGCGCGGAGAACGGCCCGACACCAGCGCAATGCGCTCGGAATGGGCCAATAGTCTTGAGCTATGAAAAAATGCCGCCAGCGAACCCGGTGACGATTGGGAAAAGCGCTTACACGCATCTAACCGGATCACTGGCGGCAACATCATTTTAGAAATATGAACGGAGCGACTTTAAAAACCATCCGTGAGTCTCTGGGCTTGTCCGTTTCGTGGCTGGCAGCGGCTGCAAACGTGGAGGAGCGCACAGTTCGTTATTGGGAAGCACGTTTGGATGGCGTGCCTGACGATGTTCGATTGGTGATCGAGCAACTTGAACGGTTAGCCGCTGAAACGGCGGAGCGCGGGCTGGCGGTGATACGCGAACAAATCACGGCAAACAGAAGTTCGGCAAAACCTGTGCTACTGCTCAGGTATGGCAATGACGATGACTTGGGCCGCTATCAACCCGACATGGCGGGGCTACCGGCGACATTTCATGCCAGCATTCTTGCGAAGATTCGCGGTGCCCTAAAAAAAGATGACGTTGAAGTCGTAATCCGCTGGTTTGACGCAAGCGCCTATGAGGCATGGCGGCGCACTACACATCAAACTGATTCTGCTGCTCTTCGGGCACAGTTCATTGGGATGGAATAAAAACACTTCGCGTCGGCTCAGTCCTTGAGAGCCGGACGGCAAGACCTTCAAGGTCGCGCCCAGGACATCATCACTTTTCATCAACCCTGCGGGACGAACTAAAGTCCCGCACGGGGTTGGTGTTCTCCCTCTTTTGACTACGGCCTGATAATTCAGGCCACCGACCCGGCGGCACCGGGTATCCGGCTTGCAAAGAGCGCGAGCCACGCTTTAGGAGCACATCATGATATTCACAGAAAACGGCACGACTGGTCATCCGGCCTTAGCTTTGATTGCCATTCGCTCAAGGAAAATTGCGGATGGGAACGGTTGTGGAAAATATATGGTGGTCGAGCCAGGATACATCCGCGCGTTTCGGCTAGTGCCGTATGAGGCAAGCGGTCGTAAGGCAATGCGTCGTGAGCTGATCAACATCGTTCAGCGCGGGGGCGGAAACTGGTCAAAAAATTGGCGAATTGCAGAAGGTACAGCTGAAAGCACGGCGGAAGAAAAGGCAATAGCTGCGGCACAGGAGGCAGCGCGTGCTGAACAAGAGGCGATTACTGCAACGCTACCGTGGTACAGCGTCGTGCACACGACTGACCATCAAGGTGGGGATCGCGCGTTTTACCGCGCTGAAGCGATCTGCGAAAAAATCGACCGCCGAGTTGGAGAGCGCATAGGCTTGAGTGGCGACGATGCCCGTGAAGCATTGCAGGCTGAGATCGATGCGCTCGACAGCAACATTGTTGAGATCTACGGTATTCATATCCAGGAATACCCTCCAGAAGCGCAGCCAGAGACGGTACCTGGCAGCGCGTGATGCGCATCACGCACGCGCAAAAGAGCGCTTGAGTTACGACCAACCGGACCAAAGGCCAAGAAGCTGACTGACTGGCTGATCAATCGGGTCGAGCACCCATGACTTTGCACAAAAAAGCCCCCCGCTCCAGCAATGGAACGAGGGGCTTTTTTTGAGCTCAATGATGAAGTGCTCAAGCCGTGGCCAGCAACTCCCTGGCCAGTGCCATCTCCAGACTGTCGCCATCGGCTTCGTTGAGCACGTCCAGGCCCGATTCAGGTATCTCGCCCGATGTGGACTGCGACACCGCGATCTTCTTGCCCATCAGTTTGAGGCAGTCCATTTGACTGGTGCCCGAGTAGCCCAGATAGATCACCTTGACAGGCTTTTTCTGGCCAATTCGCCAGCTGCGCCTTGATGCCTGCTGAACGGTGTACACGTTGTAGCCCGACTGCATGAACACGATGGTCGGGAACTCCAACAGATCGAGGCCGGTCTTGACCAGCTCGGGATTGCAGATGAGCACGTCAATGCCCCTGTCCACCTGATCGGCCACCCAGTCCTCGCGCTTTGATGCGTCTACGCTGGCCCGAAGTACAGCCACTTTCAGACCCTGCTGTTCCAGTAAAACCCGTAGTCTGGCGGTTGTATCGCGTGTGCCCGAATAAATCGAGTACGCCAACACTCGCCGTCCTGCTCCTTTTTCCTGGAGACAAATTTCAAGAAGGCGCTTTTCCTTGCGCATCGCTTCAGTTTCATCAAACAACGCCGGCTGAATGTGCAGCACGGCGCGCGTGCGCGGATGCGTTACCGTCTCGGTTCTAAAACAACAGTCCGGCCAGGCCAGCAGCACGTTCATCACTACGCCCAACAGCGAGTTGTCCTTGCGGGCCAAGGCTTGTTTAAGTTCGGACATCAACTTGATCGACATGCGTGCATACGCGGCGGCCTGCTCCCCGGACATCTCCACGCCGTCGAACTGTTCGTTGTAGGGAGGTAAGGCATCCGGATCTATTTCGCTGAGACGCAGAAACACCGTTATCGGCAAGACGTATCTCATGATGCCGAGCGGGCCAAAACCCGGCGCCTTGCTGGTTTGCACCTTCTTGACAGTGCCGCGCGCAGTACGGTGCGAACTTGCCCCCGTTTCCTTGTACACGTCCTTGAGCACCCCATGCTCGCGCATGAAGGCCATCACGGCATTGGACATGGAGCCGGTTTTGGAAGGCTGATAGCCATCGCCCACCATGGCCGATGGATCCATGCGCCAGAGCAAATGAAAGAGGTCGTCGGCGTAGCCGCCCATCAGCGTGCCGGTCAACAGCAGTGTCTTGGAACACTGGCTGGCGAGCACACCCATGGCCTGGCCTTGGGCCGAACCTTCGTTCTTGTACTCATGACCTTCATCGACCACCAGCAGACCGAAATACCCGCGCGGCAAGTATCTTTTGACAAACTCGGTGGCCTGGTAACCGCCCTGCCCGATCGAAAATTCAAAGTTGGCCAGCCGCCGCTCCATACGGTGCGCTTGCCGGTCGCTGAACACCAGGTTGCCATCGGCATCCATGAGGTTCAGAAAGTCATACACGTTGTCCTCAAGCATCCCGCTGAGGAGTTTTTCGCCGAAGGTGTTGATCAGCCGTTCGGCTGATACCGGGCCGATGGTGGGCAGTTGTGTGAGCGCATTGCCCACAACGTCGCGCAGCGATTGGACGGGTTTACCCGGCATCATCAGTGACCACAGCGGACTTCCGCAATGAGCGCACTTCTTGCGGCGATCGCCGAGCATGGTTTTAGCCATGTCTGGCGATACCGGCAGTTCATGACCGTCCTCGACCGGAAACGTGATCGGCTTCATGCAGTCAGGACAAGCAGCCGCGCGCAGGGTTTGACCCTCTTCATCGCGGTAATGGCGCACAGTGAACGCCGGTTTCCAGTTGAATCCCATGCGCATCCGCACACGGCCAAGAACGAAGAACTCCGGCTGAGTCACCTTGACGCCCAGGGCTTGCCGGATCATCAGCAGCTTGCGCAAGGTGTCCGGACCGTTGAGCACCCAGACTTTGGCATTGGGGATGGTGTTGAGGATCTCGCGCCGCCACTTGTAGACCAGGTGCGGTGGCGAAATGATGAGTGTGCGTGGGTGCGTGCGCTGCATCACCGCAGCTGCACAGATGGCCATCATGGTCTTGCCCGTGCCCATCTCGGCGTTGAGCACACATGCCGGCGATTTGCGGTCCACCAGCAATTTGCAAATGGCCTGCACCGCCTCGGCCTGAGCCTTGAAAGGCTTGCGCAGCAGCGTTTGCATGATCCGGTCTCGATCCTGCCAGGCGAGTGTGTGACAGTCGATGGCCGGTTGATAAACAGGCGGGGTTTGGGCCTTGACCTGCTCCAGCATCCCAGGACCGAAGTCATGGATGAACTGGGTCAGCGGGATGGTCTCTCCGATAACGCCGTCCATGATGTCAGGCGTTTCTGTCTGTTCCTGTTCCAGCGCGCCGTCGCCGGCGGGCAGTTGATCTTCCTGAATTGAATCGGGGGCAAATGCAATGCCGTCCGACGAGACAACGCCGATGTGTACGTTTTCCATATGGAATTTCCTTGTTGAATGGAAAGTGCGGGCACAACGGCAACCCCAGCGGGCAGCGTTGCGACCCGCAGGGGTTGAAAAATGAAAAGGTGCGCCCTCCAGAACGGAGAGCGCTGGGTAAATCAGACGGTCAGCAGGCCATCGCGCACGCCCTGGCTCACGTACCGCAGAAAGTGATCGGTGATGCTGACGCGCATCGCCTCGATTCCACCCAGGGGCGGATAGTTCGGTTCATCAAGCCGCTTGTAAGCGTCCTTTTCCAGACACCAGTCCTGCAAGGACGCTCGCCAGTCATCAAGCAGCGCCACCGGCGAGAGCTG
>JAITWU010000133.1 GCA_031285115.1 Azonexus sp.
GGAATGTTGTCGGCCACCGGCACGCGCGGCAGTTTGACGATGCCGCATTCGATGGCGTCCATCAGCGAGAAGTCGCTCATCGTCCACGGGAACAGCGTGCCTTCGGCATAGCCGGAGCCAGCGAGGAAAAACGGCGTGGCCGAAAGGTCGATGACCTGTTGCAGGCCAAGCTTGCGGCCCACGGCTTCGAGGCCGGAAATCCACAAGCGCGCGGCCTCGTTGTTTTCTTCGGCTTCGGCTTTGTTGTCGGCGGTGATGTCCTCGTCGCTCTCCTCCGCCGGTTTCTCGCGGTAGCAGTGGTGCGCTTCGTCGTTGATGGCAAGGATGTTCTTCAGCCCCATCAGTTCGGGCATCACGCGCTGGAGCATCTGGCCTTCGGACTCCAGCGTGCTCAACGCTTCGCCGGTACGGCCTTGCAGCAAACGGCGGCCCCCCTTGGACACGTCCATGCGCTCGCGCAGTTTGAAGGCGTGGTAATTGGTGATGACGATCTTGGCGCGGGCAATGTCGGCGCGCATGTCGCTGGGTACGAGTTCGCGGCTGGCGTAGTAGCTGTCCGGGTCATTGGGCAGCAGCACGCGCAGACGATCCTTGATGGTCAAACCCGGCGCGACGATCAGAAAGCCACGGGTAAATCGCTTGCTTTGCGGATGGCGCACGGCATTGACCGTCTGCCACGCAATCAGCATCGCCATCACGGTGGTCTTACCCGCGCCGGTGGCGAGCTTGAGCGCCAGCCGCATCAGGTTGGGATTGGCGTCGAGGTTGGCTTTTTTCAGGTGGTCGAGAAAACGCGCACCGGCTTTGCCGAGTTGTGGCGCGACCTCGCTCAGCCAGATTGCGGTTTCGGCGGCCTCGATCTGGCAGAAAAACGGTCGCACGCCAGCGAATTTGTGCTTGCGCCAATATTCCAGCAGACGGGCCGTTTCGGGCGTGACGCGCCATTGCGCTGGCGGCAGCTTGCGCCACTTGTCCACCTCCGCGCGCACGGCGTTGATGACGGCGGTGTGGTCATAGGCTTGGCTCTCGGTAGACAGGCCCCTGCCCTCATCGAACAGCAGACTGGCTTGCGAGTTCTTGGTCTTGCGCGGTTTGGGAATGGGGGTGATGAAGTCGGCGCGGCGGCGGCTCTCAACGATCTGCTGGGTGGGCTGACCGCTCGCATCCAGTTCCCAGTGCCGGGCCGGGTACTCGTAGGGCGAATTGAGGATGGGGTGCTCGAAGAATCGGTCGCTCATGGTGGAAAACCTGTATCGAGGTCTTGTTTCATTAAACGCCCGCTTGTCTATGGCAAACGGCACACCGCAGTCGATTGGGGGCGGTTTGACGCCGGGTCGCCCGTACCTTCGGCATCTTCAATTCGCCGCCGCAAAACGCTGACCGACTCGCAAGGGATAACCGGAGAGGAGTTGGGCTGCTGGCAAACGCTTGCCCCCGGCTTTTTGCAATTCGCTGACGGCCAGCGCGCCGTCGCCGCAGGCAATGGTGATGTTCCGCCGGTCGATGGCGAGAATCGCGCCCGGCTCACCACTGCCGACGACAGGCGCGGCTCGCCACAATTTGACCGGCTGCCCGGCGAAATGGGTCTGCGCGCCGGGAAAAGGGTTGAAAGCACGGATGTGGCGGTCGATTTCACGGGCCGGACGGGTCCAGTCGATCAAGGCTTCCGCCGTGTCGATTTTGTGCGCGTTAGTAACGCCAGCAGCGGGCTGCTCAACGGCGGGCCATGGCAGGCGGTCGAGCGCCTCGACAATCCGCCGCGCGCCCTGCGCCGCCAGCTTGTCGTGCAGTGTCGCCGCCGTATCGTCGTCAGCAATGGGCAGCGCCTCCTGGAGCAGCACCGGGCCGCTATCAAGCCCGGCTTCGACCTGCATGATGCAAACGCCGGTTTCGGCGTCGCCCGCCAAGAGCGCCCGCTGGATCGGCGCAGCGCCCCGCCAGCGCGGTAGCAGCGAAGCATGGATATTGACGCAGCCCAAACGCGGCAGGTCGAGCACCGCCTGCGGCAGAATCAGGCCATAGGCGGCAACCACCATGACCTCGGCGCGGGCGGCGGCAATCCGCGCCTGCGCTTCGAGCGGCTTCAAGCTGTGCGGCTGAAAGACCTCGATGCCATGCGCCAACGCCACCTGTTTGACCTTTGAGGTCTGCAACGCCATGCCGCGCCCGGCGGGGCGGTCGGGCTGGGTCAGCGCCAGCGCCACCTCATGACCGGCGGCAATGATCGCCGTCAGCGCCGTGGCGGCAAATTCCGGAGTACCGGCAAAAATCAGCTTCATGCCCATCCTTATGCGGTAACCCGCGCCTGTTTGGCGAGCTTCGCCTTGATCCGCGACTGCTTCAATTGCGACAGATGATCGACGAACACCTTGCCGTCGAGATGGTCGATCTCGTGCTGGAGGCAGACGGCGAGCAGCCCTTCGGCAACGAGCGACTGCGGCTTGCCATCGAGATCGAGATAATCGACGGTGACCCGCTCGGCGCGTTCGACCTTGTCGTAGATGCCGGGCACTGTCAGGCAGCCTTCTTCGCCGGTCTGCGCGCCCTCTGCCGAGCGCAGTTGCGGATTGACGAAAATACGCAAGTGGTTGCGCTCCTCGGAAATGTCGATCACCACCAGCCGCCGCTGGACATCGACCTGCGTCGCCGCCAGACCGATGCCGGAGGCTTCGTACATGGTTTCGCCCATGTCGGCGGCAAGTTGGCGGGTCGCGGCGTCAATCTCGGCGACAGGGCGGGCGGTTTTTCGCAAACGCGCATCGGGAAAACGCAAAATGGGTAGCAGGGCCATGGTTAAAATAGAATAAAAGCTTGCTCAATTAAGCTATTACTAGCAGAATCTAAAGTAAATTCCCTGATCGGGATGCCGTGTTCCGCCAAGCCGATGTGACCGCATCCGGCACACTGCATTCCACTGGCATGTGAGGTTTGACAATGGTTCGCATTATATCTGCGCTCATCCTGGCCGTAATGACCGTCTGCGCTTCCGCCGCCGAGCCGTTACAGCTCGTCGACAACCCGCCTGACCGGTACATCGTCGTCAAGGGCGATACTCTGTGGGGCATTTCCGGCAAATTCCTCAAAGAACCCTGGCGCTGGCCGGAAATCTGGCGCATGAACCGCGACGAGATCAAGAATCCGCACTGGATTTATCCGGGCGATGTGATCCTCCTCGATTTTTCCGACGGCGCGCCGCGCCTGCGTCAGGCCAAAGGTTTGAGCAGCGGCGGCAATGGTCGGCTTGAGCCGAAGGTCTATAGCCAGGCCGTGCAGGAAGTGATTCCGAGCATTCCGCCCAATGTCATCGAGCCTTTCATTTCCCGGCCACTGATTGTCGAAGCTGGCGCCGAAGCCGGCGAGGCCGTCATCGTCGCCACCGCCGAAGATCGCATGGTGCTCGGCAACGGTGACGAAGCCTTCGCTTCCGGCATCCCCGACGGCAGCGTCGAGAGATGGCACCTGTACCGGGCTGGCAAAGCCCTCAAAGACCCCGATACCGGCGAAGTGCTCGCCCATGAAGCCTTCTTCCTCGGCAGCGCCCGTCTGGTCCGGCCGGGCGAACCGGCAACGCTGCGCATCATCCAGGCCCGGCAGGAAATCGGCCGGGGCGATCATCTGCGGCCAGCGCCGCCGCCGGAAATCACCTCTTATGTGCCGCATCGTCCTGATGGCGAAATCGCCGCCAAGGTCGTTTCCATTTATGGTGGCGTGAGCGAAGGCGGCACGCAATCGGTCATCGCCCTCAACCGGGGCGGCAAGGATGGTCTGGAAGTCGGCAATGTTCTCGCCCTGTTCCGTAACCGTGTCTCGGTCGCAGTCGATATGGAGAATGGCCGACGCAGTTCAATGCCGATTCCCGAGGAACGCTACGGACTGGCTTTCGTCTTCCGCGTTTTTGACGGCATCGCCTATGCGCTGGTCGTCGAATCTTCCAAATCGGTGATCGTTGGCGATTCAGCCCGCAATCCGTGAGTGACCCAACCGGGCTGGCCGCCTGGCTGCGGCTGACCCTGACGCCCGGCATCGGCGGCGAGTCCCAGCGCAAGCTGCTCGCCGCCTTTGGTTTACCTGAAACCGTTTTTGCCGCCGGAGCGCTCGCCGTGCGCGGCGTCATCGGCAGCCGCGCCGAGGCGCTGTTTGCCCAACACGATCTCGATGGCCTCATCGACCGCAGTCTCAATTGGGCCGCCCAGCCGGGCAACGCCATCATCACGCTGGCTGACCCCGAATACCCGCCCGCCCTCCTTGAAATCGCCGATCCGCCGAGCCTCCTCTATCTGCGCGGCAACCCGGCGCACCTGCAACGGCGTGGTCTGGCCATTGTCGGCAGCCGCAATGCGACGCCGCAGGGGCTGCAAACGGCGGCGGGCTTTGCCCGCGCGCTGGCCGCTCGCGGCCTGCCGATCATCAGCGGCCTGGCTTTGGGCATCGACGCCGCCGCCCACCGTGGCGCGCTCGAAGGCGGCGGCGCGACCATTGCCGTCGTCGGCACCGGCGCTGACCGCCTCTACCCGGCGCAGAACCGCGAACTGGCGCTCGGCATCCTCGAACACGGGACGATCATTTCCGAATTCCCGCTTGGCGCGCCGCCGCTCGCCGCCAATTTTCCCCGCCGCAACCGCATCATTTCCGGGCTGGCCCGTGGCGTGCTGGTGGTCGAAGCCGCGCCGCAGAGCGGCTCGCTGATTACCGCCCGGCAGGCCGCCGAACAGGGGCGCGAGGTTTTCGCCATTCCCGGCTCCATCCATTCGCCGCTCGCCCGTGGCTGCCATCAACTCATCAAACAGGGAGCCAAACTGGTCGAAACGGCGGCTGACATTCTCGAAGAACTCGCTGAACCGCCCGTTGCCGAAGCGCCGCCGCCGGTGATTGAGCCTGCCGACGAAAACCCGATCATTGCCGCCCTCGGCTTTGACCCTTGCTCGCTCGACGAACTGGCGGTCCGCACAGCGCTCCCGACCGAGCGTCTACTCGGCGAACTGCTGACCCTCGAACTCGCTGGCCGCATCGCCAGCCTGCCGGGCAATCGCTATCAGCGCCTGGCCTGATTTATCGCGGGCGGCAGACGCAACTTGCCAAGCCGACAATCAGCCACTTATCATCCGCCCGCGCTTTAGCGGGTCGAATTTCTCACCGATTCCCTTACCCATTTCCACACCCATTCCATGACCAAAAAACTCATCATTGCCGAAAAACCCTCCGTCGCCGCCGACATCGCCAAGGCGCTCGGGGGGTTTGCCAAGCACGACGACTATTTCGAAAGCGATGCTTACGTCCTCTCGTCGGCCATTGGTCATTTGCTCGAACTCGCCTGTCCCGAAGAATTTGAAGTCAAGCGCGGCAAATGGTCGTTTGCCCATCTGCCGGTGATTCCACCGCATTTTGCGCTCTCCCCCATCGAAAAGACGGAATCGCGCTTGAAGCTCCTGACCCGGCTGATCAAGAGGAAAGATGTCAGCGGCCTCGTCAACGCCTGCGACGCGGGCCGCGAGGGCGAACTGATCTTCAACTACATCGCCCAGCACGCCAAGTCCGGCAAGCCGGTGCAGCGCCTGTGGCTGCAATCCATGACGCCGGGGGCGATCCGCGACGGCTTCAAGCACTTGCGCGCCGGGCATGAATTGCAGGGTTTGGGCGACGCCGCCGTCTGCCGTTCCGAATCCGACTGGCTGGTCGGCATCAACGGCACGCGGGCGATGACGGCCTTCAATTCCAAAACCGGCGGTTTTCACCTGACCACCGTTGGCCGCGTGCAAACGCCGACGCTGGCCATCGTCGTCGAGCGCGAAAAGAAAATCCGCGAATTCAAACCGCGCTCCTATTGGGAAGTCGAAGCCACATTCGCCGCCCACGCCGGTTCCTACAACGGCAAATGGTTCGACGAAAATTTCAAAGGCAAGGACGATGACGAACACGCCCGCGCCGACCGCCTCTGGGAAGAAAGCCGCGCCGAAGCCATCCGCGCCGCCACGGAGGGCAAACCCGGCAGCGTCAGCGAAGAAACCAAGCCGGAAACCCGCCTCTCGCCGCTCCTGTTCGATTTGACCAGCCTGCAACGCGAAGCCAACGCCCGCTTCGGCTTTTCGGCCAAAACCACGCTGGCGCTGGCGCAGTCGCTGTACGAAAAACACAAGGCCCTGACCTACCCGCGAACCGACTCGCGCTGCCTGCCAGAAGACTATCTGGCGACGGTCAAGGAAACCATGCGGGTGCTAACCGGCGAAGGCGTCGGCAAAGGCTGCGATGAAGTCCTGCTCGCCCGTTACTCCCCCTTCGCCCATCAAATTCTCGCCCGCAACTGGGTGTTGCCGAACAAGCGCATCTTCAACAACGCCAAAGTGAGCGATCACTTCGCCATCATCCCGACGCCGCAAGCGCCGAAAAATCTCAACGAAGCCGAACAAAAACTGTACGACTTCGTCGTCCGCCGCTTTCTCTCCGTCTTCTTCCCGGCGGCGGAATATCTCGTCACCACCCGCATCACCCGCGTCGAGGGGCATCCTTTCAAAACCGAAGGCAAAGTGCTCGTCAATCCCGGCTGGCTCGCCGTCCACGGCAAAGAAGCGCAGGAAGGCGACGAAGGCAATCTGGTCGCCGTCGCCAAGGACGAAAAAGTCAAAGCCGAAGAAGTCACCGTCAAAGCCAACGCCACCAGGCCGCCGCCGCGCTACAACGAAGCCACGCTGCTTTCGGCCATGGAAGGCGCTGGCAAAATGGTCGATGACGAAGAACTCAAAGCCGCTATGGCCGGACGCGGCCTCGGCACCCCGGCGACAAGGGCGCAGATCATCGAAAACCTCATCGGCGAGCAATACATGCACCGCGAAGGGCGCGAACTGATCCCCACCGCCAAAGCGTTTTCGCTGATGACCCTGCTCAACGGCCTCGGCGTCACTGAACTGACGCAGCCGGAACTGACCGGCGACTGGGAATGGAAACTCGGGCGCATCGAAAAAGGCGAATTCACCCGCGCCGAATTCATGCGCGAAATTGCCGAAATGACGCGGCACGTCGTCGAGCGCGCCAAAACCTTTGAAGCCGACACCATCCCCGGCGACTTTGGTGTCCTGACCGCCAAATGCCCGCGCTGCGGCGGCGAAATGCGGGAAACCTACAAAAAATTCCAGTGCGGCGGCTGCGATTACTCGCTGTGGAAAATCGTCGCCGGTCGCCAATTTGAACCTGCCGAAATCGACACCCTGCTCAACGAAAAACGCCTCGGCCCGCTGACCGGCTTTCGCAACAAAATGGGCCGCAGTTTTTCCGCCGCCATCAAGTTGAACGACAACATGGAAGCCGAATTCGACTTCGGCCAGGACAAAACCAGCGAAGACTCCGCCGAGCCGGTCGATTTCTCCGGCCAGGAAAGCCTCGGCCCCTGCCCCAAATGCGGCGCGGCGGTGTTTGAGCACGGCAACGCCTACATCTGCGAAAAATCGGCGGGCACCGCCAAAACCTGCGACTTCCGCACCGGCAAGATCATTCTGCAACAGCCGGTCGATGCCGCCCAGATCAAAAAACTGCTGGCCCACGGCAAAACCGATTTGCTCAAAGAATTCGTCTCCAACCGCACCCGGCGCAAATTCTCAGCCTATCTCGTTGCCGCTGGCGGCAAGGTAGGGTTTGAATTTGAGAAAAAAGCCCCCGCCGCCAAAAAAACGGCGGCGAAAAAGGCGGGGTAAGGCCGGTACGCTTCAAGCAGATACCTTGGGGAGGGGATTACGGCCCCTTTTGGGAATAAACCTCATTTGAGGGCAATGAAAACTGCCCGTCCCTGCGCTTGATCATGTTTGCTATATAACATATATTGCAAACATGACAAATCAAGCCAACCTCCCCGCCACCCTCCGCGCCCTCCGCGCCCAACTCACCTTCACGCAGGAACAGCTTGCCGACCGGCTGGGCGTGTCTTTCGCTACCGTCAACCGTTGGGAAGCCGGGGCCAGCAAGCCGCAACGCGCACAGGCGCAGGCCATCGCGGCGCTGATGCAGGAGGCGGGCATCGAGGCGGATGCCGCCGATGCCGGGAACACGTCCACCCTGCCCCGCCGCGCGCGCAGCCGGGCTGCCGCCGCGCCCACCACCAAGCCGATGGAGCAAATGCTGTGGGACGCCGCCTGCTCCATTCGTGGCGAGAAGGATGCCGCCAAGTTCAAGGACTACCTGCTGCCGCTCTTGTTCCTCAAACGCCTCTCCGACGTGTTCGACGACGAAATCGCCCGGCTGAGTGAGGACTACGGCGACCGCGCGACGGCGCTTGAAATCGCCGAAACCGACCATTCCCTGCTGCGCTTTTACCTGCCGCCCGAAGCCCGCTGGGCCATCCTCAGCGGGCGCGAGGCTTACGACTGGCCGCTCGATGCCAGAGGCAACAGCAGCGCCCCGCGCGAC
>JAITWU010000153.1 GCA_031285115.1 Azonexus sp.
TGACTTCGCGCTCGCCTACCCCTCCACCATGCTGCGCATGGTCCCCCTCCCCATTGCTTCGCAACGGGGAGGAACTTGGAGCCACCGTGGTTTTCGATCATCCCTATTGGCGCAGCCAATGGGGAGGGGGACCACGCGCGGCGTGGTGGAGGGGGCAGAGGGGTGCAGATAACCAATTTACGGACAAATTCTTAATCGCCGGTTCTATCAGTCATTGAGCGTTAAAAAATTTTGA
Organism: Azonexus sp.; assembly: GCA_031285115.1. Taxonomy (GTDB): domain Bacteria; phylum Pseudomonadota; class Gammaproteobacteria; order Burkholderiales; family Rhodocyclaceae; genus Azonexus. The sequence goes on from JAITWU010000153.1 coordinate 236, forward strand.
TGCTCTGGCCCTGTCTCCTCCCCTCAAGGAGCGGGGTTTTTGCGGCAAATCGTGTGAAAATGGCGAGGTTAAGGGGTCTAAGGGGAAATCACAGATGTCGACAGAATTGCAAACCGCCTTTCAGCTATCGTCGCCCGCCGGAATCGTCGATACGCACCTGCTGCTGATCCTGGTCGTCATGGTCGTGGCTGGGGCGCTCGGCGGCGTCGCCAACTACTTTCTGGCCGACCGCCCGGAGCAGGCGGGCCGCCGCGACTGGGTGAAGTATCCGCTTCTCGGCGTCGTCGTGGCGCTGACGGCGCCCTTGTTCCTCAACATGATTTCCAGCACCCTGCTCGAAGGGGCGCGCACCCGGCCCGTCGATTTCTTTACCTTTGCCGGTTTCTGCCTGATTTACGTGATTGCTGCGCGGCGTTTGATGGAAAACGTCGCCCAGCGCCTACTCAACCAGCTCGATCAGGTCCGCCGCGAGGTGGGCAAATTGCAGCAGGAGAAACAGAAGGAAGAAGAAGCGCGCGTCGAATCGCCGGTTGTCGAAGAGCCGCGCGAGGTGCTGTCTTACAACGATGTCGAAATACTGCGCGCCTTGGCCGAAGAACGCTTCGTTTGCGGCAATCTCGCCGCCATTTGCGAGCGCACCGGCCAGGCCCGCGAGTTTGTCAGCCATCGCTTGACGGTGATGAAGGGCCTCGGTGTGATCGAAACCCGCATCAATGACAAAAACGTCCTGCACTGGGTGGTGTCGGCCCGTGGCAAGGCCGTGCTTGATGACATTCTGACCGCCCAGGATGACAGGAAATCCGCGTGAAACCCAAGCCGCTCGCCGGTCGCCAACACTAAAAAATCGCCATGAATATCGTCATTCTCGCTGCCGGTCAGGGCAAGCGCATGTACTCCAACCTGCCCAAAGTGCTGCACCCGCTGGCGGGCAAACCGCTGGCCGGGCATGTCATCGACACGGCGCGCAGCCTTGGGCCGGAAAAACTGGTGGTCGTCTACGGCCACGGCGGCGATGTCGTCCGCGCCACGCTGGCCGCGCCCGACATTGCCTGGGCCGAACAGGCGCAGCAACTGGGCACCGGCCACGCCGTCGCCCAGGCTTTGCCGCATCTTGGTCCGGCGGCGCAGACGCTGGTGCTCTATGGCGACGTGCCGCTGACTACGGCGGCGACCTTGCAGCGCCTGTTGCACGCTGGCAGCGATGGTTTGGCGATTCTTACCGTCAATCTTGCCGATCCCGATGGTTATGGCCGCATCGTCCGCGACGCGGCGGGCAAGGTCGTGCGCATCGTCGAGCAGAAGGATGCGACCGAAGCCGAGAAGAAAATCGGCGAGATCAACACCGGCATCATGGTCATGCCGACCGCCCGTCTGGCGGACTGGATGAGCCGCCTGAAAAACGACAACGCCCAGGGCGAGTATTACCTGACTGACATCGTCGCCCTCGCCGTTGCCGAAGGCTTGCCGGTGCGCACCGCGCAGCCGCAGGGCGAGTGGGAGGTGCTCGGTGTCAACAGCAAGGTGCAACTGGCCGAGCTTGAGCGCCAGCACCAGCGCAATCTGGCCGGGCAGTTGCTCGTCGCCGGGGTGCGTCTGGCTGATCCCGAACGGATCGACATTCGCGGCGAATTGAAGCATGGCCGCGATGTCGCCATCGACGTCGGCTGCGTTTTTGAAGGCCAGGTCGAACTGGCCGATGCCGTCGAGGTTGGCCCCTACTGTGTGCTGAAAAACGTCAAGGTCGGCGCTGGCGCGCGCATTGCGGCTTTTTGCCATTTCGAGGACGCCGTGATTGGCCCGGATGGCGTGCTCGGCCCCTATGCGCGGCTGCGGCCTGGCACGGAACTGGGGCCAGCAGTCCATATCGGCAATTTTGTCGAAATCAAAAAGAGCGTTTTCGGCGCTCAATCCAAGGCCAACCATCTCGCCTACATCGGCGACGCCGAAATCGGCGAGCGGGTCAATATCGGTGCGGGCACGATCACCTGCAATTACGACGGGGCCAACAAATTCAAGACCATCATCGAGGACGACGCCTTTATTGGTTCCGACAGCCAACTGGTCGCCCCGGTGCGCGTTGGCCGTGGCGCAACGCTCGGCGCGGGCACGACCTTGAGCCAGGACGCCCCGGCTGAGGCGCTGACCCTGTCGCGCGTCCGGCAGATGACCCTGAGCGGCTGGCAGCGCCCGAAAAAACAGACTCAGAAAGTAGAAAAGTAATGGATGCCTGGTTTCTCCTTTTTGTTTTTACCATCGCCATCGGCATCGCCGCTGGCGGCGCTTTGGCGCTGGCTGGCTACATCGGCCTTTTGCCAGCCTCCCTCAATTTCGGCTGGCGCAACTGGCTGCCAGCGACGAGCGGCGTGCTGGCCTTGGTTGCCGGTTATTTCGCCAGCCAACTGCCATTTCTCGATTTCAATTGGCGGCTCTGGGGCGGGGTCACTGCGCTGCTGGCGACCGTCGGGCCGCTGTGGTTCGCCTGGCGGAATCGGAGCGAGTTCGCCAAGCCCGGCAAGCAATTGCTGATCGGCGCGCTGTTGCTGGTCGCTGCCATCGGGCTGCTGTATGGCGCGGGGCCGCATTTCATCGAGCGCATGGCCGCCGGAATCAAATGATTTAGCCTGTTTCACCCATACTTTTGGAGAGCATGATGTCGCAAAACACGATTGAAAAGCTGCGTTCCGTCGCCCTGGTCGGCCACGGCGCCGCCGGTAAAACCTCGCTCGCCGAGGCGCTGCTCCAGGCCACCGGAGCCATTGCCGCCCGTGGCAGTATCGAAAAAGGCAGCACCGTCTGCGATTTCGACCCGCAGGAGAAAGAAGCCGGTCACTCGCTGTATTCGGCGGTGGTCGGTTTCGACCATGAAGACACCCACATTCACCTGATCGACACGCCGGGCTACCCGGATTTCGCCGGGCAGTCGATTGCCGCGCTGGCTGGCGTCGATACGGCGCTGATCGTCATCAACGCCCAGACCGGCGTCGAACTGATGACCGAGCGCATGATGCGCTACGCCGCCGAGCGCCGTCTGTGCCGGATGCTGGTCATCAACAAGATCGACGCCGAAAACCTCGATCTGCCCGGCCTCGTTGCCGACATCCGCGAACGCTTCGGCACGGCGTGCATGATCCTCGACCTGCCCGCGCACGGCGGCGCTGATGTCGTCGAAGTGCTTGAACACGACGCTGGCGACGCCGATTTCGCTTCCGTCGCCGCCGCCCACCGCGCCTTGATCGACCAGATTGTCGAAGAAGACGAAGACCTGCTTACCCGCTATCTCGAAGACGGCGCTGACCCGAGCGCCGCCGACCTCCATGCGCCGTTTGAAAAGGCGCTGCGCGAAGGGCATCTGATTCCCATCCTCTTCGTTTCGGCCAAAACCGGCGCGGGCATCCCGCAACTTCTGCACGCCCTGGCTTCGCTCGCCCCCAACCCGGCGGAAGGCAATCCGCCGCCCTTCTACAAAGGCGAGCCAGGCGGCGCGGTCGAAGCCTTCGCCGCCCAGCCGGATGCCGCCAAACATGTGCTGGCTCACGTTTTCAAAATCGTCGTCGACCCCTATCTCGGCAAAATCGGCGTTTTCCGCGTCCATCAAGGCACGCTGAGGAAGGACATGCAACTGTTCGTCGGCGACGGCAAGCGGCCCTTCAAAGTTGCTCATCTCTACCGCTTGCAGGGCAAGGAGACGGTCGAAGTCGAGCAACTGCTGCCGGGCGACATCGGCGCTATTGCCAAGGTCGATGAAATCGCCTTCGACAGTGTGCTGCACGATTCGCACGACGAAGATCACATTCATCTGACGCCGCTCGAATTCCCCCGTCCGATGGCCGGGCTGGCCGTGGAGACGCGCAAGAAGGGCGACGAGCAGCGCCTCTTTGACATTCTCGGCAAACTGGCGATGGAAGACCCGACCTTCGTCGTCGAGCGTCACCCGACCAGCAACGAGACGGTCATTCGCGGCCTCGGTGAAATTCACCTCAAAGCCAAGCTGGAAAAAATGGCCAGTCAGTTCAAGCTCGAAGTCGACACCCAGCCGCCGCGCATCCCCTACCGCGAAACCATCACCGCCCCGGCGGAAGCCATGTACCGGCACAAAAAGCAGTCGGGCGGCGCGGGCCAGTTTGGCGAAGTGCATCTGCGCATCGAGCCGAAAGAGCGCGGCGAGGGCTTTGAATTCGTCGATGCCGTCAAGGGCGGCGTCATTCCCGGTGTTTTCATGGCCGCCGTTGAGAAAGGCATCCGTCAGGGTCTGGCGGGCGGCGTCGTCGCCGGTCATGAAGTCGAAGACCTCAAAGTCACGGTGTTCGACGGCAAAACCCACGCCGTCGACGGCAAGGAAGTGGCCTTCACCATCGCTGGCCGCAAAGCCGTGATCGAAGCCATCAGGAACGCCCGGCCCATCGTTCTGGAGCCGATCGTCACGATCGAAATCATCGTCCCCGAAGCCAGCATCGGCGACCTCACCGGCGATCTTTCCAGCCGTCGCGGCCACATCACCGGCACCGACAGCCGTGGCCACGGCCAGGCGGCAATCAGCGGCGAAGTCCCGCTCGCCGAATTGAACGACTACCAGTCGCGCCTCAAATCGCTGACCGGCGGCCAGGGCAGCTACAGCATCGAATTCGCCCGCTACGCCGCCGTCCCGCCCAATGTCCAGCAACAACTGGCGAGCCGCTTCCAGTTGCACGACGAGGATGAGTGAGCGGTGAACGATCAGCATGGCGATGCCCCAGGCCAGCCAGCGGCGGCCAAGGCATCCGGCGCGGCGGCGGGAAATGGCGACGATATTGTCGCCCTGCGGCAGCTCGTCATCGGGGTGATCGTCTTTTTTGTCCTGACCGGCGGACTGGCGACGATGATTTTCGACTACGCCAACAGGAGTATTGCCGAATCGCTCGGGCGCGACACCGCCAAGCGTCAGGCGCAGTTTGACCATGAGCGCATCGTCAATCTGTTGCAGACCGATCTGACGCTGGCCCGCCGTCTTGCCGATTCACCGCTGCTCCTCAAATGGGCGCTCGACGAAAACAACCCGGCGCTCAAACGCGCCGCGCTGGCCGAACTGGAAAGCTACCGTCACTATTTTCGCGGCGGCAGTTACTTCTTCATCCCCCGCGCCAGCGGCAATTACTACCATAACGACGAAAACAACACCTATCCCGGCGGCGGTCTGGCCCAGGTGATCCTGCCGGGCAAGGTCGAACATGCGTGGTATTTCGCGGCAATCGACAATCCGGAGCAGGTTCAGTTGAACGTCGACCGCAATCCGGCGCTGGCCCGAACCAACGTCTGGATCAACATCCAGATGCGCCACTACGATCAGGTCGTGGCGATGGTTGGCAGCGGCATTGATCTCAACGAATTTACGCGAACGGTGGCGACCTCGACCGCATCCGGCGCTTACGGGATACTGGCCAGCGCCGATGGGGCCATCCAGATTCACCCCGACACCTCATTGATCGACTTCAATTCCGGCGCCAAGCGCCCGAATCTGCGGCACACCATCTTTGACCTCCTCGCCAGCGACAATGAACGGCGGCAACTGCGCGAGAGCTTTGACCGCCTGCGGCGCGGAAGCAGTTCAGTCGAAGTGCTGCGCCTGACCATCGCGGGCCATGCCAAACTGGTCGGCGTAGACTATGTCAAAGAAATCGGCTGGTTCAATCTGGCCCTTGTCGATACGGCGCAACTGATCCGCAACCGGGAGTTTTTTACACTCGGCCTGCTGATCGGCGGCGCGCTGCTGCTGATCGTGCTGGTCGTTTTAACACCATTCGCCCAAAAGCTGCTCCGGCCTTCGCGTTAGAGCGGTTTCGTTTTACATGCGCACATACGCCAGATCGGAAGAGCACACGTCTGCGCGGAGGCTCGGCCAGCATGTGCCGCAAGCGCCTCCAGTTGTCGACCGCCACGGTCAAACTCAGCAGTGGCGCAATACTGCGACACAGCAGACTGAGCATCAACTCGGTTTCACGCCACGGACAGCTTGCCCTTGTCTGCAAACCACGACATTTCGTACCCCCAGGGGGAAACGCGCTCGGCATGAGCCATCATGCGAGCGATCAGCAGGGCTACCAGCAGCTTGCCCTGGAGCCAACTTCGCGCCGCGCGCGCATCGTGTTTTTTCAGATGCCCCAGTTCAATCAAGGACTTCAGGCGCGTGAACTCCAACTCGATTTGCCAGCGCAATCGGTAGGTCTCCATCACCTGGACTGCCGTGATGTCAGTGG
>JAITWU010000183.1 GCA_031285115.1 Azonexus sp.
GTGCTGCAATACATCGGCCCCTTTGATTTCAACGCCCTGCGCTGTATCTTCGGCGCGCTGGTGCTGATGGTCATGCTGCCGCTCACGGGCCGTTCGCTCCAGCCGCCGCCGTGGAAACCCGTGCTATGGATTGGCGTGCTGCAAACCGCTGGTCTGAGCGGTCTCGCGCAACTGGCGCTGGTTTCAGGCGGCGCGGGCAAAACGGCGGTGCTCGTCTATACCATGCCGTTCTGGGCAATCCTGATGACGGCGCTGTTGTTCAAAGAAAAACCGCGCCTGTCCGAATATGTCGCCATGCTCATTGCCGCGCTTGGCCTGGTCCTTGTCCTCCAGCCCTGGCAGTGGCGCGGCACGCCGTACAGTTCCCTGATCGCCATCGGCGCGGGCGCTGCCTGGGCGGGCGGGACGCTGGTTGCCAAGCGCGCCTTTCGCCATCAGTCGACCGACATCCTGAGTCTGCTGGCCTGGCAGACGGTTGTTGGCGCCATCGCCCTCTCGGCGCTGGCGCTGACAACGCACGAAAAAGAAATTGTCTGGTCATCCTATCTGCTGCTGGCGATTGCCTACAACGCCGTCGTTGTCACGGCGGTCGCCTGGGCCATGTGGCTGTTCGTCCTGCGCGTGCTGCCGGTGAGCGTGGCCGGGCTTTCCAGCCTGATTACACCGGTGATGAGCGTATTGTGGGCTTGGTGGCTGCTCGGCGAGCGCCCCAGTTTGGCCGAGGGCGGCGGCATCACGCTGATCATGCTGGCGCTGGCGTCGCTGGGTAGTTTTGGCGCGTTGCAGGCGGCGCTGCGGCGGTTTTTCACTTTGCGCTAGATTGGCTGTAGAAACATTGGCTATAGAAACAAAACCAATTGACGACCGACTGGACGGTCGATATTATTTGCCAAAAATGGCGACGGGCTTCTTCTGACATGGATTTGCCTTGCGCTGACTGTCGCCAAAGGACGCGACGATTGAGCTGGCGGGCTTGCAGTCCGGCCCCGCCAAATCTGAAATAACGGAGACGATTGAATGGAAAACCAAAATCCCCTGCTGTCCTCAGACCTGTTGTGCGAGATTGCGCCCTATACCGTTTCGGGTTACGGCCTGTTCCGCGAAATCGTCGAACAGGACGGCGCGATTCCGGCCAAACTGAAGGCGCTGTTTGCCGCCGTTGCCGCAATCAACAAAGGTTACGGCGAACTGGCGCGGCGCGAGGCCGGACGCGCCCGGCGTCTTGGCTTGCCGCTGAAGGAAGCCGCCGCCGGATTGATTCTGCTATCGAGCCTGCGCGGCGAAGGCGCGGCGCTGGCGTTCAAGGCGGCGCTCGACGACGTTTACCAGGAGCCGCCCGCCGTAAGCCCGCAGCGTCCTGCCGAGCGGGCCGCGCCGGGCGAGGCGGAAAACAATTTCCGGCAGTATTTCGGCACGATTCCCCCGGCGCTGGCCAAACTGCTGGCGCTGGCGCCCAAGGGCGCTGATGGCTATTACCTGATGCGCCGGGGCACCATCGAGTGCAATACGCTCAGTAGAAAATACGCCGAACTGCTGCTCATCACGGTGCTCGCTTCCGACTACAGCCCGATGGCGGCGACTCACATCCGGGCGGCGCGCGCCGTCGGCGCGAGTGATGAGGAACTCGCCGAAGCCATCCTCTGCGCCGTTCCCTCCGCCGGTATTGCTTCCTGGATGGGCGCGGGCGCGCTGCTCGATACAGTGTGACGGGTTGGCAAACCCGTTTTTCAATTTCTCTTTCGCCCTTCAATCCCATGGATAACGTCACCTACGCCTGTCAGGGCGAAATCGCCATTGCGACCATCGACAATCCCCCGGTCAACGCCCTCAGTCTCGGCGTCCGCGCCGGGCTGATGGACGCCATCGAACGCGCCGGGGCTGATCCTGGCGTCAAGGCGCTGGTCATCATCGGCGGCGGCAAGACTTTCGTCGCCGGGGCCGACATCAATGATTTCGGCAAGCCCTACGCCGAGCCTTCTCTCTACACCATCATCGACGCGCTGGCGGCCTGTGCCAAGCCGGTTGTCGCCGCCATTCACGGCATGGCGCTGGGCGGCGGGCTGGAATTGGCCTTGGCCTGTCATTGGCGGATCGCTGCGCCCGGCGCCAAAATCGGCCAGCCGGAGGTCAAGCTCGGCCTCATGCCGGGCGGCCACGGAACCCAGTGGTGGTTGCGTCTGGCCGGGCCGGAGGCGGCGCTTGAGGTGGCGACTTCGGGCAACCCGGTTGGTGTCGAGGCGGCGCACAAAATGGGCATGGTCGACAAACTGGCCGACGGCGACCTGCTCGCCGGGGCGCTTGAGTTCGCCCGCCAACTGGCCGCCGAAGGGCGCGGCAAACGGGACATCGACGCGCTGTCGGCAGGCTTGAAAAATGTCGATTCACAATTGTTTGCCGATTTCCGCAAAAAAAATGAGCGCAAGTGGCGCGGCCTGCTCGCGCCGCAAAAAATTGTCGATTGCCTCGAAGCCTCCTGCCATCTGACTTTTCAGCAAGGGGCCGCGCTTGAGAAAGCGGCTTTTCAGGAATGCGAGCGCAGTCCGCAAAGCCGCGCCCTGATCCACCTCTTTTTTGCCGAGCGCGAAGCGGCGAAAGTCGCCGGGCTGTCGCCGACGATCAAAGCCGCGCCAGTTGCTTCGGCGGGCGTTATCGGCGCGGGCACGATGGGCAGCGGCATCGCCATGGCGCTCGCCAATGCCGGAATCGCCGTCACCCTGCTTGATCTCTCTGAAGCTGCGGTAAGCCGTGGCATGGAAGCTATCCGCAAAAACTATGCGACTTCCGTGGCTCGTGGCAGCCTCTCGCCCGCCGCTGCCGACAAGACGCAGGCGCTGATTACCGCGAGTTCCAGCTATGCCGACCTCGCCGCCGCCGATCTGATTATTGAAGCAGTATTTGAGGACATGGCCGTCAAAGAGGAGGTTTTCCGCCAGCTCGACGCCGTCGCCAAACCCGGCGCGATTCTCGGGACGAACACTTCGACCCTCGACATTGACCGCATCGCGGCGGCGACGGCGCGCCCGGAGAGCGTCATCGGGATGCACTTTTTCAGCCCGGCCAATGTCATGAAGCTCCTCGAAATCGTCCGTGGCGCGAAGACTTCCGACACGGTCATCGCCACGACTATGGCGACGGCCCGTAAACTCGGCAAAATCGCCGTGCTGGCGGGCAATGCCGAAGGCTTCATCGGCAACCGCATACTCGGCGCTTACGGCGATCAGGCGGATTTTCTCCTCGACGAAGGCGCTTTGCCCTGGCAGATCGACCGCGTCTTGCAGGATTTCGGTTTTGCCATGGGCCTTTACGCCATGCGCGATATGGCCGGGCTGGATGTCATCTGGCGCATCCGCCAGCAGCAGGCGGCGAAGCGCCTGCCCGGCGAGCGTTATTCGCCGATTGCCGACCGGATTTGCGAACAGGGCTGGTTCGGCCAGAAAAGCGGCCGCGGCTACTACCGCTACGAAGGCCGCGCGGCGACGCCCGACCCGGAAATCGAAGCCTTGATCGAAGCCGCTTCCGCCCAACTCGGCATAACCAGAAAACCCATTGCCGACGAGGAGGCGCTGATGCGCATCCTCTGCGCCATGGTCAATGAAGGCGCGCGCATCCTCGACGAAGGCGTCGCCCAAAGAGCCAGCGATATTGATGTCGTCTATGCCTATGGCTACGGCTTCCCCGCCTATCGCGGCGGCCCGATGTTCTGGGCCGAGCAGTATGGCCTCGACAAAATTTACGAGGCCGTTTGCGCTTATCAGCGTGCGCACGGCGACTGGTGGCGACCCTCGGCGCTGCTTGCCGCCGCCGCCAAAGGCAAAAAACGCTGGCCGGACTGAACGCCGGGCCGTCCAGCAACGCAAAACCTACCCAACGCAGAATCTACCCAACGCAGAACCCAACCCATCAAGGAGCCAAAAAATGCGCGAAGCCGTCATCGTTTCCGTCGCCCGCACCCCCATCGGTAAAGCCTTCCGGGGCGCTTTCAACAACCCCCAGGGGCAGGCCCTGGCCGGTCATGTCGTCGGCGCTGCCGTCAACCGCGCCCGGCTCGATCCTGCCGAAATCGACGACGTTGTGCTCGGTTGCGCCTTGCAGCAAGGCACAACCAGCTTCAATGTCGCCCGCCAGGCCGCCTTGCGGGCCGGGTTTCCGGTTACCGTGCCGGGTATGACGGTCGACCGCCAGTGCGGCTCCGGGCTGATGGCGATAGCTACCGCCGCCAAGCAGATCGTCTGCGACGGCATGAATATCGCCGTCGCCGGTGGCGTCGAATCGGTTTCGCTGGTGCAGAACGAGCGTTACAACATGTTCCGCATTGCCGACCCGGCGCTGGAAAAGACGATTCCCCAGATCTACATGTCGATGCTGGAAACCGCCGAAATCGTCTCCGAGCGTTACGGCATTTCGCGCCAGCGCCAGGACGAATACGCCCTGCGCTCGCAGCAGCGCACTGCCCAAGCCCAGGCCGAAGGCCGCTTTGACGCCGAAATCGCGCCGCTCGAAAGCCAGATGACCGTGGTCGACAAAGCCACCGGTGAAACCTCGCTCAAAAGCGTGACCCTGACGCAGGACGAAGGCAACCGCGCCCAGACCACGCTCGACGACTTGACCAAGCTGCAACCGGTTTTCAAGAGCGGCCAGCGCCTCAAGGAAGGCAAATACATCACCGCAGGCAATGCCTCGCAGCTTTCCGACGGCGCGGCGGCGCTGGTCATCATGGAAGCGGGCGAAGCCGCCCGCCGCGGCCTCACCCCTCTGGGCGCGTATCGCGGCATGGCCGTGGCAGGCTGCAATCCGGACGAAATGGGCATCGGCCCGGTTTTCGCCGTGCCGAAGCTGCTCAAAAACGCCGGGCTGAAAGTCTCCGACATCGGCCTGTGGGAACTCAATGAAGCCTTTGCCTGCCAGGTGCTCTATTGTCGGGATCAACTCGGCATCCCTGACGAACTGCTCAATGTCTCCGGCGGCGCGATTGCCGTCGGCCACCCCTACGGCATGTCGGGGGCGCGCATGACCGGCCACCTGCTGATTGAAGGCAAGCGGCGCAAAGCCAAATACGGCGTCGTCACCATGTGCGTCGGCGGCGGCATCGGCGCAGCGGGGCTGTTTGAGATTTTTTGAGCGGCGGGCAGACTGGATTTCCGCCCGCGCGGGAATCCAGAATGGCGGTCGTCCGAAAAGTAATCAGACATATCGGGCGCTTGCACGAGCCCGATGCGAAACGACAACCTCAGTGTGATTGTCCCTTGTATGCTTCCCTTTTGTAGTATCGAGCAGTAAGGAGAGTCTTTGGCGTGGATGGCAAGCCGTTTGTTAAAAGCCCGGACAGTTGCCTGATGGCTGTGCGAGCACAGACCAGTAAAGCGGCTCTGATTTTCGGACGGATGGTATTTGAAAACTGGACGGGGAACACAGTTGCTCTCCCGCAAGCGGAAGGGGGATTTCGTCGCTTCATTTCAGCGCAAAATCAACCCGTGGCCCCGGTGTTGCGCCGTCTTTGGGGGCGACGAGAAACAGCCGGTCGGGGACGACATGGCCTTGGTCGGTGAGCCAGGCGCGGACGTTTTCGGCGCGTTGGCGGGCGAGTTTTCGTAAATCTTCGTCCTCGATCACGGTGTTGGCGAGAATCAGTTTTTCCATTTCTTCGGCTGGCAGGTCTTTCTGGAAGCCGACCATATTGCGCGGTTTGGGGAATTTGGCGGCTTTGTAAACTTCGCTCAGGCAGGCCAAACGCTCGGTGTCGGAAAATTCCATCGCCGTCGCGTCTCCTTTGCCTTTGCGGCATTCGACACGGATGGCGCGTTCCAGAGCGACTTCCTTCAAGCCTTCGCGGTCGGGTTCGGGGTCGATCAGGCCGGTGATGTCGAGTTTCAGCGCCTGACGCTCGTTCAACGCCTTGGCCAGCGTTTCCAGCGCCTTCGCCTGGCTTTCGCCGATGCGCGAGCGACCGGGCGCGAAGTCGAGTCTGGAGAGTTCTTCGCTATCGCCAAACATCGAGCCGAGGAGCGCAAAGGGCGAAGTGACGGCCTTGACGATGAGATTGCCGATGACGCGGAAAATGATGCCGCCAACCGAGAATTGCGGATCATCGAGCGAGCCGGAAACGGGTAGCTCAACGTCGATTTCGCCCTTGTTGTTCTTGAGGAGCGAGAGGGCGAGATTGACCGGCAACTGGGTGGCGTCGGGGCTGGCGACCGGCTCGCCGAAGGTAAACTGGTCGATGAAAACCTTGTTGTTGGCCGTCAGTTGGTTGTTTTCGAGCTTGTAGGCAAGGTCGAGCGAAAGAGTGCCTTTTTCGATGGCGTAACCGGCATATTTGCCGGAATAGGTCGAAAAGCCGGTCAGATCGACGCCTTTGACGCTGGCTTTGAGATCGAGAAAGGATTTGGCGGCGAGCGGGTTGAGCTTGCCTTGAATCTGCACCGGCGCCGATTTGGCGTAAGCAGCGCGGACATCGAGATCAGCCGTCGTGCCTTCGGTCGAAGAAAGGCCGGTGACCCGGCCAGCGAGTTTGCTGACATTGACGTTGTAATT
>JAITWU010000250.1 GCA_031285115.1 Azonexus sp.
GCGCTCCGACCATTTGCGCGACCATGCCGGGCAGATCAGCTTTCCCGGCGGGCGTGTCGAAGCTGCGGATGCCTCGCCGATCGAGACGGCGCTGCGCGAAACCGAAGAAGAAATCGGTCTCTCCCGCGAGCATGTCGAGATTCTCGGCTTTCTGCCGGAATACCGCACCGGCACCGGCTTTTGCGTCACGCCCGTGGTCGCGCTGGTGGCGCCGCCCTTCACGCTCTGCCCCGATCCTTTCGAGGTGGCCGAAGTGTTTGAAGCGCCGCTCGCCTTTCTCCTCGATCCGGCCAACCATCAGCAGCACGAGATGCACTATCGCGGGGCGTTGCGCCGCTATTACGCGATGCCCTACGGCGACTATTTCATCTGGGGCGCGACGGCGGGCATGATCCGTTCCCTGAGCGAGCGCCTGAGCCGCCAAGGCGTGCAGCCTTGTGGTATCTTGGCGGTTTAAGACAAGCCCGCTGCGGCATTTTGGCCCCATGAGTTTTTTCTCGCTGATTGCGGTTTTCCTCATTGAACAACTGCAACCGCTCAATTACCGGCGTCTGGTTGCCGAACCACTCGCCGCCTGGGCGGATCTGATCGAAGCGCGCTGCAATGCCGGTGGCCGCCAGCACGCGCTGCTTGCCTGGTGCCTGGCGTTGTTGCCGCCGACGCTGCTGATGCTTGCCGTCTATATCGTCCTCTACCGAATCAGCCCGCTGCTGGCCTGGTTGCTCAATGTCGGCGTTCTTTACCTGACTATGGGGTTTCGTCAGTTCAGCCATCACTGCACCGAAATCCAGATGGCCTTGCGCCTGGGTGACCTCGACCGCGCCCGCCAACGCCTCGGCGATTGGCTCGATCGCCCAGCCAGCGGTCTTTCCGCCGAGGAAATCACCCGCCAGACCATCGAAGCGGCGCTGGTCGCCTCGCACCGCCATGTTTTCGCCGTGCTGTTGTGGTTCGTCATTCTGCCCGGCCCGTGCGGCGCGGCGCTCTATCGCATCGCCGCCGTGCTGCGCGAGCGCTGGGGCAAAGGCAACAACCGGGTGGACGACGGCGAGGAGGGCGAATTCGCGCTGTTTGCCCGCCGCCTTTTCGCTATCATCGACTGGTTGCCAGCGCGGACGACGGCGGCGGCCTTCGCCGTCGTTGGCGATTTCGAGGACACCGTGCATTGCTGGCGGACGCAACCCGCCCACTGGCCGGATCTCGATTCCGGCGTCGTTCTGGCGAGCGGCGCTGGCGCTTTGGGCGTCCAGTTGGGGCGGCCCCTGGTCGACGGCACGGAAGCCGCTGGCGCCGAACTGGGATTGGGCGAGCCGCCCAATGTCGATTTCATGCAAAGCGCCGTCGGCCTCGTCTGGCGGGCTACGGTACTATGGATGTTGGTGTTGTTCCTGTTATGGCTCGCCAGACTGGCGGGCTAGGGAAAAGCGGGAATTTTTATAAAAGTTCTAACCAAGGAGTGTCACATGAGCAGAGAAGTCGTTGTTTTGAGCGCAGTTCGTTCCCCCATTGGCGCTTTCGGCGGGTCGCTCGCCGACATGGAGCCGTCTGAACTGGGCGGCATCGTCATGAAAGAGTCGATCGCCCGTTCCGGCGTCGACCCGAAAGCCATCAATTACGTCACGGTCGGCAACTGCATCCCGACCGATTCGCGCTACGCCTATGTCTCGCGCGTCGCTTCGATCCAGGCCGGGCTGCCGATGGACTCCATCGCCATGCAGTTGAACCGCCTGTGTTCGTCCGGCTTGCAGGCCATCGTCACCACCGCCCAGCAGATCATGCTCGGCGATTGCGACTACGGCATCGGCGGCGGCGTCGAAGTCATGTCGCGCGGCAGCTACATGATGCCCGCCTTGCGTTCCGGCGCGCGCATGGGCGACGCCAAGGCCATCGACATGATGGTCGCGGTGCTGACCGACCCCTTCGGCATCGGCCACATGGGCCTCACCGCCGAAAATCTGGCCGTCAAATGGAACATCAGCCGCGAAGAGCAGGACGCCTGCGCCGTCGAATCCCAGCGCCGCGCCGCCGCCGCCGTCGCCGCCGGTCATTTCAAGTCGCAGATCGTCCCCATCGTCAAGCAGACGCGCAAAGGCGAAGTCATTTTTGATAGCGACGAGCACGTCAAGGCCGGAACGACGATGGAATCGCTGGCCAAGATGAAACCAGCCTTCAAAAAAGACGGCACGGTGACGGCGGGCAACGCCTCCGGCATCAACGACGGCGCCGCCTTCTTCGTGCTCGCCGCCGCTGACGCCGCCGCCAAGGCCGGTCACAAAGCGCGCGCGCGTCTGGCCAGCTACGCCGTTGCCGGTGTGCCGCATGAGGTCATGGGTGAAGGCCCGATTCCAGCGACCAAGCTGGCTTTGAAAAAGGCTGGCCTGACGCTCGACCAGATGGATGTCATCGAATCCAACGAAGCCTTCGCCGCGCAAGCCATCACCGTTGCCAAGGGCTTGGGCCTCGATCCGGCCAAAACCAACCCCAACGGCGGCGCCATTGCCCTCGGCCACCCGGTCGGCTGCTCCGGCGCTTTCATCGCCACCAAGGCGCTCTATGAACTGGAGCGCATCGGCGGCAAATACGC